>JASLRF010000318.1 GCA_030744095.1 Pirellulaceae bacterium
CGACTTGACGCGAGTCGACCACAACTTGGGCAGCGAAATTCGAGGCGATTCGGGCATCGTGAGTTCTCGCAGTTAGGTTCTACGAAATTCACGATAACTCAAAATTGCGAAAGATGTTGCAGATGGATCGTTGGTGCGCAAAAATCGGTGGACCAGCACACATTCTATCATGCAAACATCCCGCTTTGAAACTCAGCGATTGAGTCATAGTCGCCAACGGTTACTCACCCAACCTCAGTTCCGCCAGCATCTCCAGCAGATTGTTCGTGATGATGACCGACGCGTCCTTCTGCACCTTGTTGGTGCCGAGCCAGGTTTCGTAACCGCCAAGCCGGTGTTGCTCCGGAGTCGGCAGGTAACCGTATCTGCCATTGGCCAAACCAATCACCAGCGTCCGCGGAAACGGGCTGCGGTCCTTCAGTTCGAGCCCTGTTTCGACAAACGTTTCAAATGGTATTCCACAGACGGCCAGATCACCGATGCGGATCGCCTGTAGCGTGACGGTCACCGTCTCTACTTGTTCCGCCAGCGAAACGGTGCGCCGAGCATAAGCCTGTGCCAAGCGCGGCAGCCGGGCGATTTCTTTCTCGTCCTTCAGCGCAACGATGCTGCGCGCCTCGGCCAGCGCTTCTTCGCTGACCTCGCGGTGCTTCAGAACAATGTCCCGCTCCCGCATGCCAAGCCTGACGTTGCCGCGATGTTCTTCAATCTTGCGGTGAGCGAACCAGGCCGTGTCGGCCGCCTTGCGGGCGACGATCCGTATTTGCTCGAACCGCTCGCGCGGCGGACGGGTGACCAGGAACGGCAGATTGTTGATGTCACCCGATGTTCCATTGGACATCATGGCGACGAAGTTGTCGTTGGCGCGTAGCCGCGACGGCATGAGCCGGGAGAATTCCCCGAAATAGTCCGCGGAAATCTTTCCTCGCGGAACGGCACCCACGTAATGCAACGAGTAGTTTGCAAACAACGCCAGCGGTTTGTTCCGCTCATCGTGCACCGAGATGATCGTGATGTCAGGATCGGTGGGGCCGGCGGGACGGTCGAGTACGTCGGGGCTGTAGCCGGGATTCATCTTCACGCGATCTAGCTTGCCAAACGGATTCAGCGGCATCTTACCGGGCTTCAGAAACCAGCGGCGATTAAAGACTTCGTCCGGCAGCGGGTGGGCCGCCGCGCCGACGGCCGCCGGCTGCAAACGATCGCGAGCCTGAATGATTGACTCGGCGAGACCGTCAATCAGTACCTTGCGATAAGCCACTGCCGAAGCGGCGCCTTCCTTGACGTTGGACGGCGGTCCGCTGTGTGTATGCGTCGAACAGATCAGCATCCGCTCCATGGGAATGCCTGATTCCCGCGAGGCGATTGCCTTCGCCTCATCAAGCACTTCCGGTGATGCTCCCAGGCTGTCGACGACGACCATCGCCAGCGTCGTTGTGCCGTCATCGAGCACCAACGCGCGAGCGTGAAGCGGATCGTGAGCGCTCTCGGCCATGTTTGCTCGAAAACCGCCCGGCATGTTCAGCGGAAACTCTTTGGGCGTGATGTCCACGGCAGCAACTCCCGCACGCAAAACTGGTTTTCGGTCCACGGCGGCTGAGGGTTGGGTAAACTGAGCGGCTCCGATGAGATACGTCAATAATGTGATGAACTTCGTCGAGTTGCGCATGTTTTCTCCTTAACAGAATTCACAGCACGCATCATAAACTACACAATCAACGAAGTAATCCCGGTCGACACGATTCACTCTTTCCGCTGCCCTCCAACGTCGCTGTCCGAAAACAAAAGTGGCGGCTCGACTTACCGCGTGCGCGAGATGGTCAAAGCGTGCGCGGATTGCGTCCAACGGACTGGCCGAGCGCGCGTGTGGCTAGCTGCACGTCTTTCTTGCCGGTTATCATATGCAGGTGCAAGCAGCGAACACCCTCATGGGCTATCAACATGATCATTCTCAGCTCTCCTGGTCGAACAAGGGCGATTCTGACATGCGGCGTCGTGCTTCTTCTTGTCGCGGCGTTGTTGCCCGCCAAGGTGAATCCAGAGAATGGACGGATCGTACGGGTGTAGTGGTCCAGCGATTTTTGAGGTGAACAGAATTGCACTAATCTGGTGAGGTTGATGAACTATGGTTCAGCGCAAAACTTGGTGGACCACTACACCCCTGTTGTGCCTCAGTGCATGGGTGTACACGAAGAAAGTCGGTGGACCCACAGACCGCGTTGGACAGCTAGATCAACATCACCAGTTGATTGGACGAGTTCCCGCAGGCGGTGGTCATATCGTTGTTGTTTTCGTGGATTTGTCGACATGCCACGATTGTCGCGTGGCATGTTAGTTGTCAAAAGACGTCCGCCGGACCGAATCGTGCCCGGGTGTCGAGAACTCGTACGGAAGGGTCTAGAATGTTGTGAGAAATAGCACGGCAGTGTTGGAGACCTGGCAGGTGTCCGTTGAACAGCGCTTGAGCGGGCGCGACTACGTGTTGCGCCAGCACGATGCTCGGCAATCCAAGCCCCCCCGTACTAAAATAGAAGGTCAGCGTCTTATGAACACGCACGCCACTCCCATCCATCGCAGTTTCCTGTTTCTGTTCCTTGCTATGATCGCGGTGATCTGCGTTTGCGATCGCACACACGCCGATGAAGCGTCGACCGACAAGTTTCGCTGGGTCGATACGTCTGGCAAGTTCATGGAGTTATTGCACGGCGACCGGCCCGTACTGCGGTACATGTATCGCGGACTGGACGATTCCTCGCCACAGGCCCGCTACGAGACCTACAAGGTCTTTCATCACCTGTACGACCCGTCGGGCAAGCTACTTTTGACAAATGGTCCAACCGGTGATGCGCCCTTCTCGAAGGACGTTCTTTATCAGCACCATCGCGGAATCTTTTACGGCTTTACTCGCATCACCTATGGCGACGGCAAGCAGGCCAACTTGTGGGGCTGTGGAGGTGGTGAATCACAGCGGCATGTGAAGCTGCTCGACAGCGGGGCGGACAGCAGTCGCGGTTGGCATCGTGTGGCGATTGATTGGTGTGGCCGCGATGGTGAGGTCTTTGCGAAGGAAGAGCGCCAGTTGACGGTCCATGCTGCCACGGGTGGCACGCTGGTCGAATTTGAATCGACACTCACATCGGCAACCGGTGGCACGGTCCATCTGGACGGCGATCCCCAGCACGCCGGATTTCAGTTCCGCGCGGCGGACGAGGTCGCAAAGAAAACGAAAGACAAAACGTATTACCTTCGCACCGACGGAAAAGGCGAGCAAGGCAAGACGCGGAACTGGAGCGAGAAGAACAGCAACTCCCCAATCGGTGAAGAATGCACCAATCGGCCTTGGAACGCG
>JASLRF010000319.1 GCA_030744095.1 Pirellulaceae bacterium
TCGCCAAATTCAAACACATGCTCAAACGAGTTGATGAGAAGGACATTAAATCTATGATCGAAGAAAGCAAGGAACTAGCCGCTACAACGGGAACTGATAGTGCTCCCGATCCAGCCGACAACACAGCTGCCCAAACCAGTGCCTCAGGTGACAGCGACGCGCCGCTGAAGGCAGAACCGTTGGCCGAACAATGCACGTTCGACGACTTTGTCAAAGTCGATCTACGCATCGCCCGTGTGGTGTCTGCGGAGGACGTTCCAGAGGCGAACAAACTGTTGAAACTGACGCTGAGCCTGGGCGGCGAAGAACGCCGCACGGTGTTGGCCGGAATCAAGCAGGCCTACAAGCCGGATGATTTGGTTGGGCGTTTGGTGGTAATGTGCGCCAATCTGGCACCGCGCAAGATGAAATTTGGTCTGAGCGAAGGCATGATTCTAGCCAGCGGTGACGGTGGAAAAGACGTGTTTATGTTGCGCGTCGATGAAGGTGGGCAACCTGGGCAACGAGTGCATTAGAACGCAAGCAGATGACCATGTATCAGGAGTCCAACGTGCCCTTGGTGCTGGGAATTCCCGTCATCCGCCCGTCGATCTCAACCGCCATTCGCAGCGCTCTGGCGCAGCCCTTAAAGACGGCTTCGCTAATGTGATGGCTGTTGCGGCCATGTTGGAGCACGACGTGCAAGTTGCACAATGCATTGGCGGCCGTTGCCTGCCAGAAGTCCTCGACCAATTCACTATCGAATTCGCCGATTTTGGCTGAGGGAAAGTTGGCGTCAAAGACCAGGAAATAGCGTCCACTCAAATCCAACGCGACCGTGACCAACGTCTCCTCCATGGGCAGCGTGAAATGTCCGTATCGGCGGATGCCAGCTTTGTTGCCCAAGGCTTGCTTGACGGCCTGGCCAAAGCAGATCCCAATGTCCTCGACCGTGTGATGCTGATCCACGTGCAGATCGCCGTCAGCCTTGACCGTCAAGTCGATCGCCGCGTGACGGGTCAGCAGGTCCAGCATATGGTCGAAGAAACCGACACCCGTCTGGATCCGAGCCTGGCCGCTGCCGTCCAGATCGAGTTCCAGCGTGATTTCGGTTTCAGCCGTCTTGCGTTCAATTCGCGCCGTGCGGGCCATGGAAGCACTCCAATATCACGTGTCGCTGTTTCACGAACAGCACGGTAAGTTTGTGGTGTTAAACGGTCGACCCGAGCTGGCTCAGGCAGGCGTCCACCTGATCGTCCGTACCGACGCTAATCCGCAGACCCTCGCCCCAGTTCCGATAGTCCATATATCGGATCAGAATGCGGTCGCGTTTGAGCGCTTCATAAAGAGGTTGCGCCGGTTGTTCCGAGTGGGTGCACCAGACGAAGTTGGCTTGCGACGGTACCACCGAAAATCCGAGTTTCTCAAGCGCCGTGGACATCCGTTGCCGCGTGGTGATGATCTTGGCCCGGTTCTCCTGTAACCACGCCTGGTCGTCGATCGCCCCGGTCGCGCCGGCAATTGACAGCGTGTCGCAGTTGTACGAGTCTTTGACTTTGAGAAGTTGTTGTATCAACGCCGGTTCCGCCACGAGAAAGCCAAATCGCAGGCCAGCCAACGCGTACGATTTGCTCAACGTCCGAGACACCATGATGTTGGCGTTCTGACGAACGAGCTCCAAACAGCTCTGCTGGGCAAAGTCGACATAGGCTTCGTCTACTAACAGTGGGCAAGGTAGCTTGCCTGCCAACTCCTGGACTTCCGGCGGAGTGAGCACCGTTCCCGACGGACTGTTGGGGTTTGGCAGGTAGGCCAACCGCAATCGGTCGCGGTCCGCCGCAAAATCTTCACCGAGTTTCCAGTCGGCGTCGAACTGGACCTCTTCAAAGCGAGCTGCCTGAATCTCAGACAAGGTGCGATAGAGAATGTAGCTTGGGTACGGGAGACGCAGGAGATCGTCTTGGCCGACAAAGGTCCGCGTGACGATCGTCAGGATGTCGTCGCTGCCGTTGCCACAGAGGATCCAATCGGGATCGACTCCCAGCACTTCGCCGGCACGCACGCGAAACGAAGTGGCTAAGGCGTCGGGGTACTTTTCCAGGCCCTGATCCAACGCCGCACGAATCGCCACGGCCACGGCCGGCGAAGCTGAATACGGGTTTTCGTTCGTGTTCAACTTAATGAACTTGCCTGCCTGCGGTTGTTCACCGGGCTGATAACCGGACATGGCGGCGATGTTTGGTCGTACGAAAGACATGGATGGAATGCTTGGTCGTGCGGAATGTCACTTGAGTCGAATGTCAACGCTCTCCCGATGCGCCGTAAGTCCTTCCTTATCTGCCAGAGCGCGCACATCGGCGGCAACGTCCTGCAATGCGGTGGGGCTGTACTGAATCACACTACCGCCGCGGAGAAAGTCATTGGCAGTCAGCCCCGCGGCCCATCGTGCGGTGCCACCGGTCGGCAACACGTGTGAGGGGCCAGCGACATAGTCGCCCACTGCCACGGGTGTGTGGTTTCCCAGAAACGTTGCGCCCGCATTGCGAATGTTGGCCAACAGTTGCCGCGCATTGTCGGTCGCAATATGCAGATGCTCTGGGGCGATCAGGTCAGTCATCTCGCACGCTTCTTGCGCGTCGCGAACCAGAATCAAGGCACCAAAATCCTGCAGACTTTGGACGGTCTGTTCGCTGCGGGAGAGAGTTGCAACTTGTTTCTGCAGTTCGGCAAACGTGGCTTCCAAAACAACAGGACTCCACGTCACCAGGATACTGGCGCCCGGTGCGTGTTCGGCCTGCGCGAGCAAATCGGAGGCAGCAAAGTCGGGTCGCGTTGTTTCATCGGCAATGACAACGACTTCGCTTGGTCCTGCGATCGAATCGATATCGACTTCGCCATACACATGCTTCTTGGCCAGCGCCACGAACAAGTTACCAGGTCCGACGATCTTGTCCACCGGAGCGATTCCATCCACGCCGTAGGCCAATGCTGCAACCGCTTGTGCGCCGCCGATGCGGTAGACTTCCTCGACACCAACTTCATGGCACGTGGCCAACACATCGGAGTTGTTCGCGCCAAAGGGAGTCGGGGGCGCGACGACCGCGATTTCGCGAACTCTCGCCGCTTTTGCCGGCACTGCCGTCATCAGGACCGTCGATGGATAAGCCGCCGCACCGCCCGGAACACAGATTCCGATTCTGCGGAGCGGAACATATCGCTGATTCAGGGTCACTCCGGACGGACGGGTGACTTCTCGATCCTGATGGAGAATGGCGGTTTGAAACTCCAGGATGTTGTCACGAATTCGTCGCACCGTTGCCAAGAAACCGGGGTCCGCGGCCGAATGTGCAGCGGTGATTTCCTCGCGAGAAACTCGTATGGATTCCGCCGTCAGTTCGGCACGATCCAATTGCTGCGTGTAGCGGAGCACCGCGGCCAGGCCTTCGTTTTGGACATCCGCACAGATCCGCGTGACAACCTGTTGGGGGGAAAGAGGTTCGCCAAAGACATCCAAAGTCCGCTGCCGGCCTTGATCGCTAACCACGTCACCGCGTGGGCTCAATTTCGCTCGTAACGCGGCCAGGGCGGTTCCGAGGTCGTCCTGACGTGTGTCGATCCGGGTGATTTGCAGGTCGAAAATCGATTCTTCCAATCTTTAGAGCGAGCCGCTTCACGACGGTTCTGTTCTGAGAGGGGGGGCAGGAATGGGCGATAGGTGGTTCAGAGGCCCGGATTCAAGACGCCCCAAACGATCATTTTGTTCGCCGAATCAGCTTCGCGAAAGCCCATATCGAAAGAAAAGTGGCCTCCTTTGCTGGATCGCGACGACCGTTGTGACGGCCAGCAATTGCCCCACCTCCTCACCGGTTGTAGCGGGCGTAGCGGAAATGCTTGCGATTCGCATTGCGCTGAATTACGATAAACGCTTACGGTCAAATCTATTGAGACACACCGACCGCCTTCTGAGTTACGGTCAGATTCACTGAGTTTAGAATTCTCTGCAAGGAGCCCATTCGGATGGCCAGGAAAATTGTGATGGGACTGGCGGTCGTTTTGATCGCCGTGTCAACGACCAGCCAAGTTCGCGCCCAAGATTCGTTGCTGGCGGAATTCTACGGGCAGGGAGTTCACGCATTCTTCGCCGGCGATTACAGCCTGGCGCATGAAATGTTGACGACGGCGATTGACCAAGGCAGCACGGACCCCCGCGCGTATTATTTCAGGGGGCTCACCTACGGCAGACTAGGCCGACCTGATGAAGCCGTGATGGATCACAAGAAAGGCTCTGAACTTGAAGCCGGTGGTACGACACGAGTTTATCCGGTTGGACGATCACTCCAGCGTGTTCAAGGGAAGGAGCGATTGGAGCTGGAACGTTACCGCCAAGTGGCACGGCTGACCATCCGAATGCGAAATCTCAAAGCGTCCGCCGCCCGCTACGAGTCCATCCAACGTGGCGAGGCCGACGTCCTGCGTAACTCCGATCGTAAGCTGCCGGCGGATGCTGCCAAAATGGTTGGTACACCTCCGGCAGATGCATCAGACCCGTTCGGGGCTGATGCCACCGAGGCAAAACCGGAAGTTGCGCCGGAGCGACCGGCTCAGGCTGAACCGGACATCTTTGGCGCTCCGGCCGTCACACCTGCGACTCCCTCACCAGCCACGCCAGCGACACCAATGCCAGCGACACCAATGCCAGCCGAACCGGATCCGTTTGGACTTGGGGACGAGCCAGCTAAAACGCCGGAACCTCCGGCAAGTGACGCGACTACCGATCCGTTTGCGGATGATCCCTTTGGGACCTAACCGGCACTTCCGCAATCGAAGCACGCGCGGGCGAAGGTCCCACCGGCAAGAAGACCGGAATGATTCATCGCATCGAGGGGTTTGCCGAGCCGGATACGGTGACACTGACCGGTCCGCCGAAAGAGCACGTCGCGGCGAAGATTGAAGTGGCCGGTGACGCGACAGAGTTTGATTTGCCAGTCCGATTTCCTTACGCTACCAAGCTGGCAAGTGATCGACTCGCAGAATAACCACATGAGGGAATGAGTATGCCACGCGTGATGACCACGATGTACACCCTGTTGATGCTGACCCTGTTGGCCACCACTTGTATGGCCAAGGATCAGCGGCCCAATATCCTCTTTATTTTTGCGGACGATCACGCTTACCAGGCGATCGGTTGCTATGGTAGCCGCGTCAACAAGACGCCAAATCTGGATCGGATCGCCAACGAAGGGATGCGGTTTGACCGGTGCTTCGTGACAAATTCGATCTGCGGTCCATCGCGTGCCGTGATTCTGACGGGCAAATACAGCCACCTCAACGGTTTTGTTCGCAACGGGAACACATTCAACGGCAAACAGCAGAATGTCGCGAAGCTGCTCGGCCAGGCCGGCTATCAAACGGCGGTCGTCGGAAAATGGCATCTCAAGAGTGAGCCGACAGGATTCGATTATTACCACCGCCTGATTGGTCAAGGGCCCTACTACAATCCCACGATGCGAACCAACGCAGGCGACGTGGGACCGCGAGGTTTTCGCGATGTCAAACACACTGGCTACACCACTGAGATCATCACGGACGTTGCCCTGGATTGGCTCGAGCAAGATCGTGATCAGGATAAGCCGTTCCTGCTGATGTACCAACACAAGGCGCCGCATCGAAATTGGCAGCCTGGTCCGAAACAGTTGACCAATTACGATGGGGTCACCGTCCCAGAGCCCGAGACGCTGTACGACGACTACAGCGGTCGAGCCTCGCCGGCCAAGAATCAAGCGATGACGGTCGCCAACCACTTGAATCCAAACGATCTAAAGCTTGTGCCGCAGCGCGGCCTGACACCCGAACAACGCGCCGCCTGGGACAAAGCCTACAGACCCAAGAACGAGGAATTTGAAGCAGCCAATCTGGAAGGCAAGGAGCTGATTCAATGGAAGTATCAGCGCTACGTCAAAGACTACCTCCGCTGCATCGATTCGGTTGACGAAAACGTCGGACGTGTGCTGGACTATCTGGAAGAGTCCGGCCTTGCGAAGAACACGGTGGTGATCTATTCATCTGACCAAGGCTGGTACTTGGGCGAACATGGTTGGTACGACAAACGGTGGATGTACGAAGAGTCCTTTCGCACGCCGCTGATGGTGCGTTGGCCCGGCAAGGTGAAGCCAGGCGGTGTCTCTGATGCGATGGTGATGAACCTCGATTTCCCCGAGCTGTTCTTAGAGGTCGCGGGCGCCGACATTCCGGATGACATGCAAGGTCGCAGTTTCCTGCCCATCCTGGAAGGCAAGCAGCCGGCGGACTGGCGGCAATCTGTTTACTACCACTATTACGAGTTTCCAGGTGCCCATTCCGTGGCCAAACATTACGGCGTGCGCACGAAGAGGCACAAGTTGATCCACTTCTACGATCTGGACGAATGGGAATTATTCGACCTGGAGACTGATCCAAACGAACTGAAAAGTGTGTACGACGACCCCGCCTACGCCGAGGTTCTTGCGGGCATGAAAGAAGAACTGGAGCGTCTCCGTCAGCAATACAAGGACGACGGATCGGTCGTCGAATTTGACACAGCCCGGGCACGTGAAGTCAAACTGCAACAGGTCCTGGGGTTGAATTTCGATGACGGGCAACTGCCGCCAGGCGTCAAACCGATCGAAGGTCCGCACGGCAAGGCGATTCAATTATCTGGCGCGGGCGCTGTCGTGTCGCAGCCCAGTTCCGATGCGTTGAATCCCGCGTACAAACCGCTGGCGGTGGGCGCTTGGTGCCGCGTCGACCAACCCGGTGGCGTCGTGGTCGCCCAGGGTGGCGAAAGCCAAGGATTCAGTTTGTATCTTCAGAACAACTCCCCGGTCTTCGCTGTCCGCTCCGAGGGAGTCTTGAAGCAAGTCCGTGGCACCCGCGTTGAACCTGGCCAATGGACGCACGTTGCCGCAATCCTCAACGCCGACGGACAGGCGCAGATCTTCATCAATGGAAAACCAGCGGGAAGGCAACGCAAGCTGGGATTTGTCAGTGCCCGACCCTCCGATGGACTGACCGTTGGTGAGGACAGTGGATCGCTGGTTGGAAAGTACGAATCGTCCCAACCCTTCACCGGGGGCCTGGACGACGTACGGCTGTATTGGGGACCGCTTCCAGCCGCACAACTGTCGGCCTGGGCCGAATGAGCGGCGGTCCATGGTTCGCCAGCCTAACTATTTTTCAGTCGCCAGTACGCAGCGCAAGCCGACGGCATCGTCACGCAGCTCTTTGTCCGCAACTCGACGATAGGAACTGGTCAGCTTGACCGGTTTGTCTTTCCAGCTACCCCCACGCAGGATTCGTTTGGTCTGGTCGCCCTTGTCTGACCAAGAAGACCCATCCTTTGGCGCGCCGGCGTACGAATCGTGTCCATGATCGGTGCACCATTCCCAAAGGTACCCGTGGATATCGTACAGACCCCAAGGGTTGGGTTTCTTAACGCCTACGGGTGGATCGTTGCCAGAGGCATTGTCGGTGTGCCATCCATAATCATCCAACTGTTTCACGTCGTCACCAAAGGAATAGACAGTCGAAGTCCCGCCACGAGCGACGAATTCCCATTCCGCTTCCGTCGGCAAACGCACGGTCTGGTTCTTCTGGATCAGGCCCGCGCTGCGCATCTGTGTCGTGACCAACATGCAAAAGCGTTCGGCTTCTTCGAACGAGAGCATCTCGACGGAATTCCGGGGCCCGGTCCATTTCGACGGGTTGCTGCCCATCACAGCTTCCCAGAGGTCTTGAGGGACTTCGTATTTGGCGATTTGGAATTCGTAAGAAAGCATCACTTTGTGCATTGGGCCTTCGTTGCCGCTGCCGCCGCTGCCCATGGTGAACGTCGCCGGGAAACCCTCAGAGCCTGGGCTGATCCGCACGAATTCTCCGTGAAAGGTCTTCAAGAGCTTGATCTGATCCGGAGCGGATTCTGCTGCCAACGCAGCGGTCAGGAAGACGGCCAGGTACATCGTTTGGTTCCTTCTGCGTTAGTCATGGAGCCGTGGAAAACGGGCGACATTGCCAAACGCGCCGCGCATTCCTACGGTGGAAACGTGGCCCTTGGATCGCCAATCCCTCACCGATCCAGCTTAAACCAGCGGAACGTCAGGCTGACTGGCTAGGATTGATGCGTCCTTGGCGAAATGCTTCGGCCATGGCTTGCGGTACTTCCGCTTCGGCCAGCACCAAACGAGCTCGCTGTTCGGCCACATCCGCTTTGAACTCCTGCTCGACCGCCACGGCTTCGGCCCGGCGCTGTTCGGCCTCGGCACGCGCAACTCGCGTATCGGCTTCCGCCTGGTCCGCTTGAAGACGAGCCCCAATATTCTCGCCAACATCGATATCGGCAATATCAATCGAGACGATTTCAAACGCCGTGTGCGCGTCCAGGCCGCGCTCCAGCACTGCCTTCGAGATGCGGTCAGGATTCTCCAAGACGTTTAAATGCGTATCCGACGAGCCGATCGACGTGATGATGCCTTCGCCAACACGGGCGATGACAGTCTCTTCAGTCGCGCCGCCAATCAACTGTTCGAGATTCGTACGGACGGTCACGCGGGCACGAATTCGCAATTCGACGCCATTCTTGGCAATAGCGCTGAGCGTTGTCTTGCCACTTCGTCGCGGGTCAGGACAGTCGATGACTTTGGGATGAACGCTGGTGCGTACGGCGTCCAAGACATCACGGCCCGCCAAGTCGATTGCAGCGGCACGGTCAAAATCCAAATCGATACCAGCGCGGTGGGCGGCGATGATCGCGTTGATCACGTTCATCACATTACCACCAGCCAGGAAATGAGCTTCCAAACGTTGCGTGCTGATGCCGGACCTTCGATTGATGTCCATCCCGGCCTGGGAACACATGATCTTGGCCGTCATCACGACCTTCGTGTTCACTTGGCGGAAACCCATCCCAATCAAGCTGAGCATCGTCACATCCGCATCGGACATGTAAGCTTGAAACCACAGTTTTCCGTACGTCATCACCACAATCACGGTCACCACGGCGAAGATCACGGCGAATACCGTCACCGCGATCCATAACATCGCCCAGAAGCCCGTGTTGGAACCGCCTTCTTCCGCTTGAGCCAACAACATTGGTACCAAGTGCGACATAGTGGTTTCCTCAAATCGCGCTGACGGTTGTTGCGGCACCCAGCAATTCTGGGAACGCAACAAGGACCTGGCAGAGCCGGGCCACGAAACGACATTGCTCGGATCATACCCCATTTACTTTGGCCGGAAAAGTCATTGCGAGGGAAGAATGCCGCCGAATGCAAAAAGCCTGTTGAGCCTCTCAAAACGGTGCGCAATTCAAGCTCGCTATGAAAACGACCTTTCGTAGCCGGAGCCGCGAGAAAGCGGATGTGCTACCATCGGTTCCCCGAATCGTCACGAATCCGCCTTGGAAACCTCCTTTTGGAGTGCCCGACCAGAAGTCGTCTGGCAAGCCGAGCTCACTCGGCCGCTATTCGATCCAACCGCCACCCATGACACGTGGACCGTCGTAACAGACAACGGCCTGCCCTGGTGCTACACCATGACGTGGTTCGTCAAAGACGATCTGCAGGCGATCGTCCACCAGTCGCTCGGCCATCGCAGGAACGGCCGCGCTGTTGTAACGGATCTGTGCGTGACACCGAAACGGACCAACTGGTGGATCAACGAGCCAATTGGTACGGTTGGCGGTCAGTTCAAGCCGCGCCAAATCGTCGTGGGTGCCAATCACGACATGGTGCGATTCCGGATCAATCCGCACCACGAAATAGGGTTCTCCCATGGCAACGCCCAACCCTTTTCGTTGACCGATTGTGAATCGTTCAATGCCCGGATGTTGACCGACGATCTGTCCGTCCGTCGTAACAATGTCGCCCTTCATGTCGTCGTTGCCACGACGCGCTCGAACAAACTCGTCGTGCTTGCCTGTCGTGACGAAACAGATCTCCTGACTGTCCCTCTTGTCGGCCACGCGCAGGCCAAGCTGTGTTGCCAACTCGCGAATGCGTGGCTTGTGATACTTGCCGATTGGCAGCAGCATGCGTGATAAGTACTTCCGTGCGATCCCAAACAACACGTACGACTGATCCTTGCCATCATCGACACCACGCTTGAGTTGGGGTTCGATGGTGCCGTCGTCCGCCGAATCTTCCGTTGACAATTGGGCGTAGTGGCCCGTAGCGACAGATTCAGCACCTACGCTATCGGCATAGTCAAACAGTTTGCCAAACTTAATCCAATTGTTGCACATGACACACGGGTTGGGTGTCCGACCAGCCGTGTATTCCTCAATGAAATAGTCGATGATGTGAGAAAACTCGTTCTGCAAATTGATCGCGTAGAACGGAATGCTCAGCCGGTCTGCGACGCGCCGCGCATCCGCCGCATCGGTCGCGGTGCAACAACCCTGCTTGTGATCGCTGCGTGGTTTGGCGATTGGCAGTGACGGCAGAGAGATGTTACCCGTCGCACACACGTCATGCGCCTCTTCGCCATGGCGCATGAAGACGCCAATCACCTCGTGACCTTGCTCGACGAGCAAATGCGCGGCGACGCTGCTATCGACTCCTCCTGACATGGCCAACACGATACGGGACATGGTTCTGCATTGACGCGAGGTTTCGTGGGGGATCTTGACGCTACCTGCTTAGTCTACGCGACACGGAAAGAACTCGACAGAGACTCGCCGACCACTACCACAGAGGGTCCTCGCCAAACAGGCGGCGCAGCAACGAAATTTGACCGGCGTGAGTGAATTCGTGCTGGGCGCACCACTGCAGCGCACCGAGTTTCGTTTCGAACATTGGATGACGTGGATCAGAAGGCACGGCGAGTTGTTCGTCCGTGAATTCCTGCAATTCTGTCAACACCTGCGCATGAACTTGATCGGCGACGTTGCGAACTTCTTTGACGGCGAAATTGTCTGCTGGATTGGGACTTGGTAGCGACCCTTTGCCGTAGCAATCCAAGAATTCGGGTGAGACGAGTGTTGCATCCATCGTTGTTTCGCCACGAACACGTTTTAGCGCCAGGCTGTATTGCGCAACTGCTAGATGACCGACTTGCCAGGCCACGTGCGTCACGCCTTCTTTTGGCTGACGAAACCACTCGCTGGGATCAATGTGGCTTAACAGTTCGTCGACGTAGGAGCGGGCCAAGCGTATTTGTGCGATGGCTGATTCGAGCTGTGACATGTGGGTTTCCCTTGCCGTGGCATCTGGGTCTGGGGGGGTTATGAAGAGGTGTCTGGTTCGTAACGCGTCAACATTTTGTCCCCTCAGTCGCTTAGCGGCAACAGAAGGCCACTCTGAAGTAGAATCTGGCACTTCTCGCCTCAGCGGTGCGTGCATACAATTCGGCAGCTCACACAGAGTTCCCGCCTTAAGCTCTCATTTCAGATACGTAGACCGTGCTCGGCCTGCTGCCCCCCACAAGCAGGATCGGCGCGGCAACACCGAATGGGCCAACCATGATCAGTTCCTACAATTTCGAAAATCGCAGTGCTCTCGGATCGATGCCGGAAGTGAATTCGACGGTCGCCGATCATCGGCTGCCGAGCCGCTTGGTGCCATCGCGCGACGACGCCAACAAGACCGACGATCCCATTCAGTTGTACCTCGGACAGATTGGTCAGTATCCTCTGCTTTCACGCATGGACGAGATCGCTGTCGCCAGTCGAATTGAAGTCAGTCGTCATCAGTTTCGGAAAATGCTGCTAAGCTGCGATTGGGTATTGCGGCAGGCCGTCGATCTGCTCAAACAGGTGTCCGACGGTTCACTTCCTTTCGACCGAACGGTCCAAGTCGCGGTCAGCGATCGATTGGAAAAACACCATATTCAGGGTCGCTTGCCGCAAAACCTGCAGACCATCCAAGCTCTCATCCGACAAAACGACCTGGACTACGCGATCGCGACGTCACGTTCTCATACGATGGATCAACGTCGCGGTGCTTGGCGACAACTTGTCCGCCGGCGACGTCGTGCGATACGACTTATCGAAGAGCTGGGTTTGCGTATGAGCTTCCTTGAGGCCTGCTACACGAAAATCGTCGATCAGGCGTCGAGGGCTGCCCATTTGCAGACGTCGCTACGCCGATCAAATGGCAGACGCTGTGGGAGTGTGCAATCGACGCGCGCAGAACGGCCAAACGATCCGCAGTCAAATAAGAAGCGAAGAGAGCTTCACGCGATCTTGCGCCAAACGCAACAGACTGCTGGTGGCTTGCGGCGCCTGGCTCGTGAATTGAGTCACTTGGCCTGTGAATATCGCAATGCCAAGCGACAACTGTCAGAGAGCAATCTCCGACTTGTCGTATCCATTGCGAAGAAATATCGCAAGCGAGGATTGTTGTTCACGGACCTTATTCAAGAGGGCAATTCCGGCTTGATGCGGGCGATCGAGAAATTTGAATATCGGCGCGGTTTCAAGTTTTCGACCTACGCGACGTGGTGGATTCGGCAAGCGATCTCGCGCTCCGTCGCGGATCAAAGCCGGACGATTCGGGTACCCGTTCACATGTCGCCAGCACTGGTTCGTGTGCGCCGTGTCGTGGATGAATTGCGTCATCAGCTGAGTCGTGATCCGAGAATTGAAGAAATTGCCGCGGCGGCGAAGATGACTGTCGACGAAACAAGATCGATCATGCGATTGCAACGTTTCCCGGCGAGCATCCACGCGACCGTTGGCGGAACTGAGGAGACGGAATTTGGCGACCTGCTCCCGGATCACACAGAAGCCGAGGCTGGGGACATGGCGGGACACAAAATGCTGCAAGATCGTCTCCGGAATCTGTTGGAACAACTGTCCTGGCGAGAACGCGAAATCGTCAAGATGCGCTACGGCCTGGGGGATGGCTACAATTACACGCTGCAAGAAGTCGCCTACGTGTTTCGGGTGACTCGAGAGCGGATTCGTCAGCTAGAAGCGCGGGCCTTGCGTCGGCTCCAAAATCCACAACTCAGCGCCCAACTGGTGGACTTCCTAGACTGACTCCGCCTTACCGGAACAGACTCTCGCGGCCACCTCTCAGGCCGCCCGCTGGACCGTTGTCGTGATCCAACTGCGGCATAATTGCGCGATTGCTCAAGAACGAGCATTAGAACGAGACATTCCGCAAAAACGGCTCAATCGACCTAAGTATCTTCATATTCGTATGTTAGGAACAAAACGTCGTTTTGGCCCGGCTTTTGCGATGTATCAGATCAACCCACTTCGGAAGTCGATCGGTCCCGTCAGTCTCCGGCATTGGTCAGCAGCAGGCAGCCGGGCACAACAAGAATCGCCGGCCAAGACAGAAAGCAGCGAAATCCATGAACCCGAATTATCGCAACCCGTTGTTCCTCGAATTGCGGGACCGTTTGATTGATACTTCACGGGAAGAGCGCCTGTCACACGCGGCGCGTGCCGAGCAGTTGCTGGCCGAATTAGGGCCGAAGACGGATCATCCCTACGGTTTCTACTATGCCCGCA
>JASLRF010000320.1 GCA_030744095.1 Pirellulaceae bacterium
TGAATCAAAGTCTGCATTGCGGAGCAACCCAACGACATGGCGATCAGCTAATCCAGGAATCATGACTCAAGGCGAGGTGCCCTCTCCGGCCGCGTCCGGTTCGTTCCAAAATCGCTGATAGCGAATGGGCAAGTGCGGCCCGCTGTTTTCGGGTCCCTGCACATGGTCATTCGGCGGCGAGGTGGCATTCGGCCGCGCGTTGGATGCAGATCGGGTCTTGATCGGCGCGACCTTCCAGTGATACCAGGAACCGACTTTCCAGATTTCAATTGCGCCGTGACCTCCTTCAAAGCCCAGAATTGCTGCATCATCGGGACTCTTCAGGTCAAGATTCAATCGCATCAGATTCTGCCATGAGACACTAACAATCGCGTCAATCTTCGTCCAGACTTGGTCTTCCAGTTCGGCCAACTTGCTTTCATCCTCGACAATCACCGTAGTCACCCAATGCCCAGCCTCGTTCTTCGCCTGGTGGATATTTTCCTGTTCCAGTTTCACATAGGCCTGATGCGCTTCACTGAGGATCTGATTCACATTCGCTCTTTGTTCTGCGGTCGACCTATCGCCTTCGAACCTGACCGTCGGATGCAACGTTGGACCGTCTTGGGTCCAAATGATCCATCCCGTTTCGTCAATCGAATTCAGCTGTTCCGCGCCTCCGTATCGGGGCGGTATCCCCGACTTAGCGGCCTTAGCCACCATGGGTTCTTTGATTCTGCGCGACGTCATTTCGTCAGATGTGGACGATGTGACGATCAGCGCATCTCGGCTTGGTACACCGCCAAAATCCTGCCTTATGGACACATAGCTCCAGCCAAGGAACGCCATCGGTAGGATGCACATGACGGCGAAACCGCCAATCAGCACGACGGCGACGACGATTCCCAAATTCGAGCGACGTGTTGCCGGCTCCATTCTCGGCGGCATTTCCACGGCACGCCTCTCTTTCTTACGCCGGAGCAATCGAAGAGAAACAAGAAGTCCAGCGACGCACGTCACGGTCGCGACGAGCATGATGCCGACCAGGATCGTACCGGCGCCTAACGTAGAAAAGTAAGTGAAAAAACTCTCAGCTGGAGTGTCCTGATGGGTGACGTTACTGCCCAACGCGTGCACGCCGAATGCCATACCGTGACCGGCGTCGGCATACCAACCCAACGCGACGGGACCTTTCGCCACCGTGCCCAAGGCCAATCCACCATAGCTGAACCCCAAACCAAGGGCCAACCCGCCGATCGCCAAGAGCAACCCCATGGCGATGCCGCCGAATGAGAACAGGCCCAACGCGCAGCCGCCAATTGCCAGTGAATCAACCGCGCCGCCACCGAATGCCAGGCCACCCACGGCACCGCCTCCGATGGCAATTCCACCGACGGCGTACGAGCCAATAGCAACGACGCCATAGGCTATGTCGCCGATGGCGATAATGCCCTTGGCCCGCAGGATTTTACCGGTCCTGAGATCCCTTCCAAAAGCAATGTGTAATAACGGCCAGCCAAACAGATGCGCCTTCGACTTGAATTCGTAACTCATGCCACGACGCGTCCCACTCAACGCGCCGTCGTGCCCACAAATCGTCTGCACATCGTCTTTGATGTCACTGGCGTGCTGATAGCGCCGGTCAGGCTCTTTTTCGAGTGTACGGAAAACAACCTCGTCCAAGCGGACGTCTACTTGGACTTTCTTCGATGGGCCATCAAAACGGCCCATAGGTAACTCACCCGTCAACATTTCATAGAAGACGACACCTAACGAATAAATGTCGGCGCGATGATCGACTTCGTGGGAACCTTCCATCTGTTCCGGCGCCATGTAGCGAAGCGTACCCATCACCTGATGTGTTCCCGTCAGAGTGAGATCGGCAGTGGGACCGAGCAAGCGGGCCAGGCCGAAGTCGGCAATCTTGGTATTCCCTTTCTTGTCGATTAGCACGTTCTCAGGCTTGATGTCCCGATGCACAATGCCTTCGTCATGCGCGTATTGCAGGGCGTCACAAATCTGCGGCACGATGGCCAGAGCTTCGGCCGGTGTCAGCTTCTCCGCACGAATCGCTTCGCGCAGGTTGATCCCATCAACAAACTCCATCACAAAAAAGTAGAAGTCTCCCGCTCGACCGGAATCAAACACTCCAATAATGTTGGGATGGTTCAGGCGAGCAAGCGAGCGGGCCTCGCGCTCAAACCTCTCAGCGAACGAACCATCATCACCTGTGTGGGGCGGCAAGATCTTGAGCGCTACAATCCGGTCCAAACCAACTTGTCGCGCCTTGTACACAGCTCCCATGCCGCCTTGACCGATCAAATCGAGAATCTCGAGCTGTGGGAATTGAACGGATAGTTCGTGCGGCTTGGGCGGCACAAACGGTTGGCGATCAGCCTGATGTGACTGCGTGCCGGCTGCGTCTCGAGCGCCCAACCCGAGCCGCATCAAGCAACTGGGGCA
>JASLRF010000321.1 GCA_030744095.1 Pirellulaceae bacterium
TTTCGATCATTGCGATGAGCAATATGTTGCTGTTTCTGATCGCCGGAGTTTGCCAAGGCGTCGCGGGCCGGCCTGTAACGTCAACGTGTGAACGTTTCACTCCGTCATCTGACGCGCGCGCCGCACAACCAGCGCTTTCCCAATAGACTCTCTTGAGGTTGAAAACAAATGACCACGATCGTCAAACCGCAGACCGCCAAAGACTCGGATGGTTCTCCGCACCGAGCATATTTGTTTGGAATCCAGATTGACGCGGTCCACATGCAGCAGGCGGTCGCCCAGATTTGCGATTGGGTCCGCCAACGTCCCAACAGTTGCCGGTTCGTCGTCACGCCCAACGTCGACCACATCGTGATGCTGCAAGGCAACGACGACTTTCGACAGGCCTACGCCAAGGCAGATCTGGTGTTAGCCGATGGTTGGCCTGTGGTCTGGGCATCGCGCACGGTAGGACAACCGTTGCCGGAGCTCGTCCCTGGGTCGGATCTGGTCCCAGCCCTTTTCGGTGCCGCAAGCGCTTCGTTTCGCTCGCCGTGCGAATCAGTCAGCACAACGGATAGACAACCGTTGCGTGTGTTCTTACTGGGTGCCGCACCCGGTGTCGCCGCCCGCGCGGCACGGCGGATCGAGAGCGATTGGCCAGGGGTCAAAGTCGTTTGCCAGTACAGTCCACCGCTGGGATTTGAACATGACAGTGCTGAGACAGCATCTATCTTGGACCGCATCGCCGACGCTCGGCCTGATGTGCTGGTCGTGGGCCTGGGTGCGCCGAAACAAGAGCTCTGGGTGCACCGACATCAGGAGCGTCTTCACGCCAGTGTCGCCTTGTGTGTCGGTGCCACAATCGATTTTCTGGCGGGCCAACGGCGACGGGCACCGCTGTGGATGCGACGAACCGGAATCGAATGGCTGCATCGGATGCTCAGCGAACCACGTCGGCTGACGCGGCGCTACGCGCGTGGTGCCTGCGTGTTTCCCAGATTGGTCTGGAAGGAGTGGCGGGCTCGCAATCGTCACGAATTAGCTGACGCGAAACGCATATGTTGACGCGATGCTAGGGCCGCACGTTGGCGTCAATGGGCGCGTCATCGGCGGCGAGAGGATCGATTGACGCCTCCCCGCGAGCTGCCTCGCTGGCACTCATTTTGGACCTCGCCGCGCTGGCTGCCGCCGTCGCAGCCCTCTCGGCCTTGACCATCTCGTCGAGCAATGGCATGGCGAGTTGGCGGTAGATCTGTTCGAGCAACGGGTTCGCCTTGATCTTCTCCATCAAGGAATAGATCGGTTCGCCTTCTGCTTCGCTAAGCGGCACTTCCATCGTCCGACCGCGTGCATCCAACAGAACACACAGGTATTGTGGGCGGCTGTCCGGCACCACGACCCGTTTGACATCGTGAAGCTGCGCCGTGTTGAAGTCGAATTCGCCTTCGGTGGCGGCGGGAGCGAGAGGACCCTCTTGTGCGGCGAGATTTTCCTCCCCAGGTCTCTCAGCACGAGGTGTCAGGCCAAGCCACGATTGGAGTCGTTTCGCAACTTCATCAATCGAAGCTTCGCTGGAAATGCGGCCCAAGCGATCTGTGGCATCGTCGAGCGCCTCAAGGCGTTCGGCTTCGTTGAGCTGTTCGGTAGCGGCCAGCGACTCTTCGAACCGTTGCTGGATATTTGTTGGCGCTGGGTCATCGGCATTGATCACGACGGTAGTCCGCGTTGCGACGTCTTGCCTCGCGTGTCCCTCGTATGACGAGGAGGCTTGGATGATGCGAATTGGTCGCCCGTCGAGCCGACTGCGCACTAATCCCACCAACATAATTGTGAGCAGGCCGGCGTGTAGCAACAGCGAAGCTGCGAGCCCCCAACGTAACGTCCAGCGCACCAACGATTTGGTCTTGTGATTTGCGTGCCTCATGATCAGACCGACAACATTCAGGAGAAGACGTGGCGCAGCGAGCCGAGACCGTGGCGTCTGCCCAGTCGCTAACCTAACCGCGGAACCACGTAGCGTCCAATGTGATGTGTGGAATCTTGCCGAGGTGGGGACGCTTTTGGACTAAGAACGCTTGCCGGCAATCGCTCGCTGCACAGCCGTACCCATGTCGGCAGGGCTTTGCGCGACGGCGATTCCGGCGTCTTCCAACGCCTCGATCTTCTCCTCGGCAGTCCCTTTACCACCCGAAATGATCGCGCCGGCGTGTCCCATCCGTTTTCCAGGAGGTGCCGTGCGGCCAGCGATGAACGCGGCCACCGGCTTGGTCACGTGCTGCTTCACATAGGCGGCGGCCTCTTCTTCCGCCGTGCCACCGATTTCACCCATCATCAAGATGGACTCGGTCTCCGGATCTGCCTCGTACAGATTGAAGAGGTCGATAAACGATGTCCCAACGATTGGATCGCCGCCCAGGCCGACGCACGTCGTTTGTCCCAGCCCCAGATTGCTGGTCTGCCAAACCGCTTCATATGTCAGCGTTCCGCTACGGCTCATCACACCGACAGAACCCTTCTTGTGAATATAACCCGGCATGATCCCGATCTTGCATTGGTCGGCGGTAATCACGCCCGGGCAATTCGGCCCGATGAGAGTGACATTGGAATTGCGTGCGACTTCGTAAACATGGACCATGTCCAGAACGGGCACACCTTCGGTGATCGCAACGACGACGTCGATCCCCGCGTCAATCGCCTCCAAAATGGCGTCGGCCGTAAACGGCGCTGGAACAAAGATCATCGTGGCGTTCGCGCCGGTTTGTTCGACGGCTTCACTGACCGTGTTGAAGACCGGCAAGCCAAGTACCGTTTCGCCCCCTTTGCCGGGTGTTACGCCGCCTACGATCTTGGTTCCATAGTCCAGGCAGTTCTTGCTGTGAAACTCGCCGGCCTTGCCAGTGATTCCCTGGCAAATAACCCGTGTGTCTTTGTTAATGAGAATGCTCATGGCTGCATCCGGACGGTTCAGTTGGACTGGATTGAAGCGACCACTTTCTTGGCCGCGTCGGTAAGGTCGTCTGCCGTTATGATATCGACATCACTTTCTGCGATGATTTTCTTGCCTTTTTCCACTTCCGTGCCCTCCAGACGCACGACAAGCGGTACGCTGAAGCCAACCGTCTTGTAGGCCTCGACCAACGCATGGGCGATCGTCGTGCAGCGCATAATTCCGCCAAAGATATTTACGAGAACGGCCTGCACGTGGTCATCCGAGAGGATAATGCGAAAGGCCTCGGTTACTTGCTGTGCGTCTGCACCACCTCCGACGTCGAGGAAATTGGCTGGCTCGCCGCCGTGCAATTTAATGATATCCATGGTGCTCATGGCCAAACCTGCACCATTTACAAGGCAGCCGATGTTGCCATCCAGCTTGACGTAGCTCAGTCCCGCTTCACCGGCGCGAACTTCCGATGGTTCTTCTTCGGTCAGGTCGCGAAATTCAGCGATATCTTTGTGGCGGAACAGCGCGTTGTCGTCGAAGCTGATCTTTGCGTCCAGCGCCACTAGCTCGCCAGCTTTCGTCACGACCATCGGATTGATCTCTGCCATACTGCAATCGTAGTCGACAAAAACCCGGCACAGTCCCTGCATGAACGCATCGGCACTGCGCACACTCTTGCCGGTAATGCCGAGCTTCGCGCACAGCTTGCGAGCCTGATAACTTTGGAGTCCGATGGCGGGATGAAAGTGTTCCTTAAATATCTTTTCTGGCGTCTCGGCGGCCACTTTTTCAATTTCCACACCGCCTTCGCTGGAAACCATCAAGACTGGCATCGCTTCGGCGCGGTCGAGCACAATTCCCAGATACAGTTCTCGCGCGATCTCACAGCCGGCTTCGACCAGCACCTGATTGACAGTCTTTCCGTCAGGCCCGGTTTGAATGGTGACGAGAGTCTTGTCAAGCAATCGACTTGCAACTTCGCCGGCTTGCTCGGCACTTTTGACCAGTTGAACACCATGCTGTGATGGATCATCGGCAATGGTGCCCTTGCCACGGCCACCCGCATGAATCTGGGCCTTGACGACGGCGATCGCCCCGCCGAGATCGCGAAACGCCGCGGCAGCCTCTTCGGGAGACCTGGCGACCCGGTTGGCCAGCACGGCCACTCCGGCGTTTTGCAGCACTTGTTTGGCCTGAAATTCGTGGATTTTCATCGCAGAGTCCCACTTGGCATGGATAGCTTGCAAGAAGATGCGGATTATAGAAGCGACGCCGCAATGTGGTCAAGCAGCCCGTGGCTCCGTTGCCGTCGCAGGAGTGGAAACCATGGCCCTTGAGACAGAGCCATGGTTACGACCCGATTCACCGAGTGCACTCTCGTAAGAATCGACCAGTCGATGAGACCACCGGTCGATCGAAAACGTGTTGAGTATTCGTTGCCGGGCCGATTCAGCCATTGCCTTTCGACGTTGTGGTTCATCATGCAACAGGCGCATGCCGGCAGCCAACGCCGAAACATCCTCTGAGGGAACGACGATGCCATCAGCTTGATCACGCACCAATTCCGGTATTCCACCGACGTTGCTGACCAGCGGACACGCACCCTGAATCATCGCTTCCATGATGGACATGCTCAGGCCTTCCATCCGCGAAGGTGCCGCGTACACGTCCATCAAGCTGGCGTATTGGCCACCAACAGACAGTGGTCCCGCTAGACGAACGCGGTCAGCGATCCGGCGGTCCGCCGCCAGCTTCGCAATCCGCGGATCCTCGTCGCGACCGATCAACAACAAGTACAGTTTGGATAGGTCTGCCGTCTCAATGGCAGCTCGCAACAGCAAGTCGATTCCTTTGACTGGACGCATGTTGGCGACCATTCCGACCACGAACGCATCGTCAGGAATGTTGAATTGGGCGCGAGCAGATCGGGGTAACGCCGGAATGTTCTTGGGATCACATCCTTCCCAGACGGTTGTCAGTTTTGCTGGGTCGATGCCAGACTCCTGTAAGGCGCGGTTGGTTGCATCGCAGACACAGATAATGTTCGAAATGCCGGGATGCCAAAACGTGATCCAGTTGGCAGGGTCCAACAATCTCAACCGGTTCATGGTACCCCGATACCCAACCACCTTCGGCATCGGACGGAGGCCACGGCACGCAGCAAGCACGTTGGCCAGATTCCGGCTCGTGTATGCATGTACGATGTCGAAATTGCCGTTGCGGACTTTCTCACGAATCTGTCGGCGGGATTTGAAGTCCAACTTATTCCGGCAGGTCAGCGGCGTGGTCGGAATCGACGCCGGGACGTCTGGGTGGTCGCCAATGACGGGGCACATGATCTCCAATGTGATCCCTCGGCGCGCGGCGAGATTCGCGGCAACAAGTTCAAGTTGCTTCGAGAGGTAACTGAAAACCCAGAGAACTCGCATACCCTGATTTCCTTTCTCGCCATGCACTCGTAGGACCAGTCCGCTGCGCTGCGTTCGTCCCAGTTCCGAATCGCCAAGACTCACCGGACGACGGAATTCGCCACCGACGTGGAGCGCGCGACGGCCAACGGAATGGAAAGCCAAGGTCGTGCCAGCAGCGCCAGCATCGTCGTGCGAACCGCAACATGACTCGCCGCTCGGCATTGTGGCGAGAAATCACGATCGTGGCCAACCCATTTCCTTGCATTTTCGTTGGTGACCTGATTGTCGTGGTTCGTTCCGCGTACCAAACGTATTGATAGCAGTGATCAACGACTATCTCGCCGGGCGACCATTCATCTTCAACCCCAGAATCAAGACTGGACGTGGCACCTAGTGCCGCGACTCGCAATTGTTAGCCCACGATAGCCAGAGTTTCGCTATTGTCTCGTGGGTTTGCCCAGCTTTCCTTCCAGGTAGCGGGGCGTTTTACGGTTTCGGCCGTGGTAGGGCGCCCCGTGTAGGTCCAGCG
>JASLRF010000322.1 GCA_030744095.1 Pirellulaceae bacterium
TCACCAGAAGATTACTGGCTAAGACATACTCCTTTCCAAACATGATTCAGACAACAAACTTCATGTCCGATACACTGACGATTCGCGACCTCCATGTCGCGGTCGATGGAAAACCGATCCTTCGTGGCGTCAACTTGACCATGCAGCGCGGCGAAACGCACGCGTTGATGGGTCCCAATGGTTCTGGCAAGAGCACGCTGGGCTTGGCCATTAGTGGTCACCCCAAGTATAAAGTCACGCAAGGCACTATCGAGCTCAATGGCCGCGATGTGTTGAAATTGGCGCCGGACCAACGCGCTCGTAGTGGCATCTTCATGGCCTTCCAGCGGCCCGTCGCGATCCCAGGCGTCAAGATGGCAGACTTTCTTCGGCACGCCACGACGAACATCCGCCAGCCGGATCGGAAGGAAGGCGAAGAGCTGATTCCAATGCGGGAATTCCGCAAGGAACTAAAGAGCAAGATGCAGCAGTTGCAGATGGAGGTCGAATTCGCCCGACGGTACGTCAACGACGGATTCTCGGGTGGCGAAATGAAGCGGGCCGAGATCCTCATGCTTGCGATGCTACAACCAAAATTTGCCATCCTGGACGAGACAGATAGTGGCCTGGACGCGGATGCGGTTCGCCTGGCGGCGGAGAGTATCGCGGAAATTGGTCGCGAGAAGATGGGGCTGTTGATTATCACGCATCATGACAAACTGCTCGTCCACAACCCGCCCGATTTCACGCACGTCATGTTGGGCGGTCGCATTGTCGAGACGGGTGGCATTGATCTCGCAACGGAATTGCATGGCCAGGGCTACGAGCGGATTCGGAATGCCTATCCACAAGACGATGCGGAGAATCAAGCCATGTTGGAAAAAGAAAAACCACAGTCAATTGGCTAGGCCACGAAGGATTCTCCAGTCGAATTCAAAGAATAGTGCTTAGTCCGTTCGACCCGTTGAGCCAATAGTTGCGCACACGCAGTAACGTCCGTCTGACGGACTTCAGAAGGTAGTACCATGGCGACCGATCTTACGGGAACACCAAACGACGAAATTGGTGAAATCAACAAGTACAACTTCCGCACTGAAAGCGCTGCGGTTTTCAAAGCGGAAATGGGTATTTCGAAAGAGATCGTTGCGCAGATCTCGGACATGAAGGCCGAGCCTGAATGGATGCGAGATTTTCGTCTGAAGAGCTTCGAGATTT
Source organism: Pirellulaceae bacterium (assembly GCA_030744095.1). The sequence goes on from JASLRF010000322.1 coordinate 1,195, forward strand.
TCGAGTCGAAGCCCATGCCCAAGTGGGGTGGTGAACTCGGCCTCGACTTCCAGAAGATCTACTACTACTTGAAGCCAACAGATCACCAGGGGAAGACGTGGGATGACGTTCCGACGGAAATCAAAGACACCTTTGAAAGACTCGGGATTCCAGAAGCCGAGCGGCAGTACCTGGCAGGCGTGAAAGCGCAATTCGAAAGCGAAGTCGTCTACGGTTCATTGCAGGAAGATCTGGCTAAACAAGGGGTGATCTTCACGGACACGGATACGGCGGTGCGCGAACATCCTGACTTGGTCCGCGAGTATTTTGGCACCATCATTCCTCCGCATGACAATAAATTTGCCGCGCTGAACTCTGCAGTCTGGTCCGGCGGTTCGTTTATCTACGTGCCACCCGGCGTCAAAATCGAATTTCCGCTGCAAGCCTATTTCCGCATCAATGCGGAAAGCATGGGACAATTCGAACGGACCTTGATCATCGTCGACGAAGGTGCCGAGATTCACTACGTGGAGGGCTGCACGGCGCCGATGTATACCACCGAGAGCTTGCATTCGGCGGTTGTCGAAATCTCCGTCAAACGCGATGCCCGTTGCCGCTACACAACCATTCAGAATTGGGCGAACAATATCTACAACCTGGTTACAAAACGTGCCATGGCTTATCGCGACGCCACAATGGAGTGGGTCGACGGCAACCTGGGAAGCCGACTGACCATGAAGTATCCGGCTGTTTATATGATGGAGCCTGGTGCCCACGGCGAGATCTTGTCGATCGCCTTCTCCAGTGCTGGGCAACATCAAGACGCTGGCGCGAAACTCGTCCATTGCGCACCACACACGACCGGGCAAATCATTTCCAAGTCGATCTCCAAGAACGGTGGCCGAAGCAGTTACCGTGGATTAGTCCGAGTGGAAAAGGGGGCCAAGCATTCCAAGAACAATGTAGTTTGCGATGCCTTGATTTTAGATCCACAAAGTCGTAGCGATACCTATCCGTACATCGAAGTTGCCGAACAGGACGTGACGATTGGCCATGAAGCGAGTGTGTCACGCATCGGCGAAGAGCAGTTATTTTACCTGACGAGCCGTGGGATCAGCGAAGCCGAGGCCGCGACAATGATCGTCAGTGGCTTTATTGAGCCTCTGGTCAAAGAGCTTCCCATGGAGTATGCCGTCGAGATGAACCGCTTGATTCAACTCCAGATGGAAGGATCGGTCGGCTAACCACACCAGTGCCGCTGGCACCCGTATGGGGCCGCGATTCAAACTCGTATCTCCTTCCCCCCCCCAAGTTTTTAGGCGCCCGACGCCTGATGCAACATATGGCGACTGTAACGCAATTGGGTTTCAATCAAGATTCATTTGAAGCGTTCTTGGCTGCTCGTGACGAGCCAAAATGGCTGACGGATGCCCGCCGTACCGCGTGGCAACATTTTCAGCAATCGGAATGGCCGGACCGCAATCACGAACGGTGGTTACGTACGGACATTCGGCTTTTCAAACTAGACCGGTATGCTCCACCCCAACCGAGTGGCGAACCGTCTTCCAACATCCCCGGCGGACTGCTTTGCCCCGGTGTCGCGCTGGCCGGGCATAACCGGTCTCTGGACGGCCATTCGCTGGACTACACGCTGCACAAGAACTGGTCCGATCGCGGCGTGTTGTTCGGTAGCTTGGACAAGATGCTGGCCGATCATGATGGTCTGTTGCGGCCGCATTTCCAGAGCGCCTTCGATCCGACCCATGATCGTTTCGCTGCGCTACATGCCGCATTTTGGACAGGTGGCCAACTGTTGTACGTACCGCGCGGCATCGTCGTCGACGAACCCTTGCACGCTTTGTCCAGCATGACCGATGGCGGGACCGACCTAGGGCACGTGCTGGTCGTGCTGGAGGACGGTGCGGAAGCCACCTTATTGTGTGAAACGTCCAGCCCCAGTGAAACAGCCGGCGGCTTTCACTGTGGTGCCGTAGAACTGATCTTGGGTGCCGGTTCACATCTCCGATTTGTCAATTTCCAGGATTGGGGACGCGGCGTATGGCACTTCGCTCACCAAAAAGCTATCGTTCACAAAGATGCCACGCTGCAATGGACCGTGGCAGCCTTGGGTAGTCGCATGGCCAAAGTCAACCAACAGGTGTCGATGGTCGATGAAGGAGCCAGTTGTCAGGTGAACGGCGTGTTATTCACCGAAGGCAAACAGCATCTGTCCTACGACACTTTGCAACACCACGAGGCTGCGAATTGTCGTAGTGACTTTCGTTACAAAGCTGCCTTACAGGACAAGTCTCGCACGGTGTGGCGAGGGATGATTAAGGTCGATGCAGATGCGCAGAAGACGGACGGATATCAACGCAACGACAACCTCTTGTTGTCTGGTAACGCTCGGGCCGATTCCATTCCGGGCCTCGAGATCGAAGCAGATGACGTTCGGTGCACGCATGGATCGACTAGCGGTCGCGTGGATGAAGAACTGATCTTTTACGCCGGTTGCCGCGGGTATACTCGCAAAGAGGCGATCCAGATGATTGTCACCGGATTTTTTCAGCACGTCTTCGATCGCATCACGATCGAGAACGTGCGCGAGGCTTTAGCCTTGGCCATTGCCCGTCGCGTACGCGAATACGAGTAACCATGTCCAAATTTGTCAAAGTCGCCAATGTCAGTGACATCCCGGATCCCGGCAAGATCACCCTGGAGGTCGGCGACCGTTTGGTCGTAGTCGTCCATGTGGATGGCGAGTTTTACTGCATCGACGACGTCTGCACCCATGACGGCGGCCCGCTCGGCGACGGTGAGATGTGTGGCTTCGAATTAGCCTGTCCACGCCATGGTGCCAAGTTCGATGTGCGAACAGGTGTGCCGAGCACAATGCCCGCCACCGAACCCACCGAATCGCACCTGGTGAAAATCCAAGGTGAAGACGTCTTGGTTAGTCTGAACAATCAAGAGGATGACAGTATGGCACTTACCGAAGATGCCGTCATGGAGGAGCTGAAGAAGATCATCGACCCCGAGCTGTTTGTCAACATTGTCGATCTCGGCTTGATCTACGGAGTCTCGATCGTCGATCGTGAAGACGAGCAAAAAGACGTCAAGATTGACATGACAATGACTAGCCCCGCGTGTCCAGCTGGCCCGCAGTTGATCGGCAACAGCAAGCAAATTGTCGGACAGATGGAGGACGTTTGCGAGGTCGAAGTCAAAATTGTACTCGATCCGCCTTGGTCACCTGACCGCATGACCGACGATGCCCGCGACCAGCTTGGCATTTTCTAGGTCACTCGTTCAGGTGATACTGGCAAACGGGCTCTCAATTTACCGGTTCTCGATCCTTTTGGCTCCTTGAATCTTGTCCCACGTAGCCGATGACCGCCATCCGCGTGTTCCTTTACGAGTTTGTGACCGGTGGTGGCTGTTGGTCGCTCTCGAATCCCCAGCCGCCCGGCGGTACGTTGTTGACCGAGGGGACGGCGATGTTGCAGTCGCTCGCCTGCGACCTGCTGGCGGTCGGAAATCTCGAGTTGCACGTGTTGGCCGACTCGCGGTTGGCTCCTTTTTGGCCAGAAGGCAGCTGGGCCCATGAAGTCAACGGAGGATCGGACGAACGACGTCTCCTGCTTTCGCTGGCCGAAAGCTGCGACATGACGTTGGTCATCGCACCTGAGTTTGATGAACTGCTTCTAACTCGATGCCAATGGGTCGCGAGTGTTGGTGGTACGCTGCTGACCCCTAACGTCAACTTCGTCGCACTGGCTGCCAACAAACAGAAACTTGCGGACTATTTACACGCCGCGGGGCTCCCCGTGCCACGGTCAGTTGCCTTGCGCAACGGCGAGCCACTGCCCCGCAACTTTCCATTTCCGGCCGTTCTGAAGCCAATTGACGGCGCTGGCTCTCTTGCCGTGCAACTTGTCAGGACCGCAACCGAGCTCAGGGAATATCGATCATCTCGGCAGTCCTGGCGACTGGAGATGTTTCAACCAGGAACAGCGGCCAGTGTTTCCGTACTGTGTGGGCCGCAACAGAATCTAGTGTTGTTGCCGGGTCAACAACTTCTGACAAAGGATGGCCAATTCAACTATCTCGGCGGCACGTGGCCCCTTGCCGTTGGTGATCAGGAGCGAGCAGCAAAGCTGGCCACCCGCGTCGCGTTGGCGCTGCCCGCCACATGTGGCTATATCGGTATCGATTTAGTCCTGGGGCCCGCCGGCGACGGCAGCGACGATGTCGTGATCGAAGTTAACCCGCGGCTCACAACGTCCTACGTCGGCCTGCGTCAACTGACACGAACCAATCTGGCAGCAGCGATGCTGCGTGTAGCCGAAGGATTACCCGTCACCGTGACGTGGCACGATCAGGCATTGACCTATCATGTCGCCGACATGCCGCTAGGAGACCACACATGCATTGGCTAGGCCTGGACATCGGCGGTGCCAATCTCAAACTGGCAGACGGTCACGGCTATGCCAAATCACAGCCGTTCGCATTGTGGCGGCACCCGGACGACTTGGGGGAAGAACTACGAAGGCTGATCGCACAGGCACCAACGTGCGACCACGTGGCAGTGACCATGACCGGCGAACTTGCTGATTGTTTCCAAAGCAAGGCCGAAGGCGTGCAACGGATCCTCGATGCGGTCGAGCAAGCCGCTGATGGGCGACCGACGCGTGTCTATTTGACGGGTGGCGCTTTTGAGACAGTGTCAGGCGCACGCCAACGCGTCACTGAAGTCGCCGCTGCGAATTGGCACGCTATCGCTCGGTTTTCGGGGCGGTTTGCACCGACGGGATCGGCCATCCTGATCGACGTTGGCTCGACAACGTGCGACGTGATACCCTTGTCGGACGGTCGGTCGTGCGCCGAAGGGACCACCGATACCGAACGATTACTCAAAGGCGAACTGATATATTCCGGTGTCATGCGCACGCCGATTTGCGGACTCGTCAGTCACATTCTTTGGCATGGTACCCTCTGCCCTGTCGCACGGGAGTGGTTTGCCACGACACATGACGTCTATATTCTGACCAACGACCTGCCTGAGGACCCAGCTGACACCAACACAGCGGATGGCCAGATGGCGACCATCGATGCGGCCCGAACCAGGTTAGCAAGGTTGGTTTGTGCGGATGAGATGTCGCGCGCCGATGCGGTGGTCTCGGCCAAGTCAATTGCGACAATCCACGCGACTCAGATTGCTGACGGAATTCGCCAAATTATCGCAAGAATTGGACAACCACCAGGCACTGTAATTATTTCCGGGGAAGGTGAGTTCCTTGCCAAACGTGCACTTGAGATCAATCAGCTGAGTACGAACGTGGTATCGATGAAGGACCAATTAGGTGATCGTATCTCGCGTTGTGCGCCGGCACATGCAGTAGCCGTCCTGGCCGAAGAGGATGCAGTCACATGACACGTGCAAGAATCCGTGTCATCAAGGTCGGAGGCAGCTTGCTTGAGTGCGAGCAGTTGCCTCAGCTGCTCACCCGTTGGCTGGCACAAGCTGATGACGATCATGCAAATGAAGCCAGTGAGAAAGTGGCACGGGTTGATATCTTGATCGCTGGTGGTGGAACTTTGGCAGAGCATGTGAGACAACTCGATAAGCGTTTTGCGCTCGATTCAGAAACGTCGCATTGGATGAGCGTCAGCGCAATGAGCTGTACATCGCACTTATTGGCAAGCTTGCTGAATGCTGGCCCGCCGTGCGAGCGCTGGGATGATCTGCAAGTGATCGTCTCGGGCGGGCGGTCACAGCTGACAGTCTTTGACGCTCAGCAATGGTTGACCGAGATGGAAGGAAGCCATCCCGGCATACGCCTTACTCATGATTGGCAAACGACCAGCGATTCGATTGCCGGCAGACTGGCTCGAGTGCTGTGCGCCGATGAATTAGTCCTGCTCAAATCGACCGACATTCCCACTGGTATTGACTGGCGGGCTGCCACGGAGCAGGGCTTAGTGGACGGGCGCTTTCTGCAGATTGCCGCAGAATTGCCTCGCGTGGTCTGTGTCAATTTGCGCCAATTCGAGGATCCTCCAGCCACGGCGTCGCGCCCGTTGTCCGATGCCGCACCCTCCCCTGAGGCGACACGGTAAAGGCTTCTGCATCAGGATTCGGAGGATTTTTGGGGAGGTCTCCGGCACGATACGGTTAATCGCTATAGACCGTCACTCAAGGCAGAATCTCCCATCCACCAGTGCAGATCCCTTTTCGCAGCCTGCTATTCTGAGCAACATTTGATATGGACGATTGCCTCAACGTTCGCAATCGCAAAACCCGCACAGACAACATATTGCTTCGCCTTGTTGCAGCCAGTTTTCTCTCGCAGTTTCAACACCTCCGAGTCACGAACGATGCGATTGCTTTCAGGAAGGTCGATCCGGACGAAGCTGAGCATACTGACGTGTGTCGTCGCAATCTCAGCGGCCACATTGACATGCATCGGACTCGGTGGACTTGGTTTTCATCTGTTGTGCACTTCCGAAGCGCATCAACTGAAGAACCACGCGCGACTCCTTGGACATTACAGTACGCCAATTGTCACGCTCCGCAATCGCGCGGAGGGTGAGCGATTTCTGGCGTCATTGGCACACGATCCGTCCATCGAAGCGGCTTGCCTGTTCGACATCGAGCAAAACTGCATTTCTAGTTATGGAAAAGCGAAGTCGATGACCTTTCCTTACCATATGAAGGACAAACAATATCGGCTGGCGTCATTCAATCGCCTTGAGGTTCTCAGTCAGATCAACACCGCCGGCCAACATATCGGCTACGTCTACTTGCTTACCAATACGAGTGCCGTTCAGGCACGGCTTGGGCAGTTCGTGCGAGGCACGGGCATCGTCTTCTTGGTCGTGTTTGGGCTCAGTTGCGTCGTTGCCGTGCCTTTTATGCGGATGATTTCAAGGCCCATCCTGAAGCTTACCAACGCTGTAAATGACATCGCCCACAACGACAAGCCTTCGATCAGTTTCTCAGGACACTTCAGCCCGGAATGCACTGCGGTGCTCAGTGCCATGAACTGCCTGCTCGCCAAGATCGAAGAGTCTGCGCTAGTTACCGAACGCACCACAACAAAGCTACAAGATCGCGTAGCCCAAGGTAGTCACGGACTCGCACAAGAACTCAAGCATCTCCAGCAGCGGCAACAAGACCTCGAACGGGCGAAGGACGCGGCAGAGGCAGCCAACATGGCAAAAAGCAGCTTTTTCGCGGACTTGAGCCAGGAGATGTCTGGCCCGCTTGACCTTATTGTTGACAATGTCCAAAGCCTGCAGCACGGCGAACAACCATCCGGTGGCCAAACATCTGAGAGTCAGTTGGAAGCGATTCGTCGCAATAGCCAACAGCTGCAACGCTTTGTTCAGGACGTTGCAGAGATTGCCAAGGTCGAGGCGGGACGTATCGAGATCACTCGCGTCGTCTGTTTGCCGCAGTCGATAATCGCGTGCGCCATCGCCGGACACCAAAGCCAGGCTGAGAAAAAAGGGCTCACTTTCGAATACCAGTGGCGGGGAAGCGAAGAGGAGTCAATGTGTTGTGATCCCGATCGAATCCAACAGGTCGTACAGGTCCTCGTCGACAACGCCATTCGATTCACCGAAGCAGGAGGCGTACGCATCGTCGCGAGTTTCGAGCACCTTCAAGATTCTCGACAACTACGCATTGAGGTAACCGACACAGGAGTTGGAATCGAAGGGGAAGATCTCAATCAGATCTTCGAGGCATCTACACAATCGACTTGTGTTTCGCCGGACAATCGCGATACAGCCATGGGACTCCAGAATTGCCATAGAATTGTCTCGGCTTTAGGTGGGCGCATCACAGTCAATAGCTCACTTGGCGAAGGCAGCGTGTTTACCGTAATGTTAGATGCGGATGCCGTTCGACCACCGACGACTCTCGTCGGTGCCCATGACTCGAGTGTTGATTCCCCCGTCACGGTGCATTCGGCTTCAGTCCCCACAGCGGCGGCAGCGTGCGCGGAATCAGACGATCAGCCCCGGCCCTCCACCGGCAGAATGCTTCCGCTCAAAATCTTGGTGGTCGATGACAGCGACTCAAATCGCAACCTAACTCAAACCGTACTCCGTCGCGTTGGCGCCAAAGTCGAATGCGCCGAAAACGGTCTAGAAGCTGTACAAGCCGCTGCCCGTGGACCTTTTGACCTGGTCCTCATGGATATGCAAATGCCGGTCATGGATGGCTATTCGGCCACTCGCGAGATTCACGCACAGGGCATCGACGTACCGATTATTGCACTGATTGCTTCGGCCGGCGATTTCGACGAACAAAGGTGTCGCACCGCGGGCTGCGTCGGCCATCTGACCAAACCCGTTGATGTGGCGGGCTTGCTTAGTGTCGCCAAACGTGTTTTGCCCAAGGGGAAGGCACTTGGTCGTGCCGCTCAACCGCCAGCGGAATCGCCGGAACCAGCAGAAGAACCGCGGACGGAGCCTGCAGCAAAACCGAGGTCGCCGTACGATATCGACTTGGAGCCGCAACAGGTCGACTCTTTCTGATCATAGACAAATCTGGTACGGACTGCACATCGCTTATTGGGACCTCTTGGCGTTGCGCTGAAACCGTCGATTGAATATCTCTGGATCGAACGGATCGCGAGGCTGGTATTCTTCGGCGAGATTCGCGCCTCGACTTGTCTCTGATGGCGTTGCGGCAGGCGAAGTGTCGTCCGTCGAAAATGCATTTATCGATTCGGCCACCGCTTCAGCCCGCGTCTGCAGGAGAAATGCAGGAGGCCCAGCGATCGACGCTGGCAAATTTGCGATGGGCTGGCTGGCAAGATCTGCGATCCACTTCGCCAACATCTGGACTTGATGCGTCTCGGTTTCGGAAAAAACTGCTTCACGGCCGCCGTGCTGCGTTCTTGCCATTGTCACGAGTTTCGATTGGCGGGGATTGCGACGATCGACATAGCCGAGCGTCGCAACCAGATTGCGTTGCGTCATTCGGCGCGACAACGATTGACGCAAAGTAGGCCGCAGCAGTCGGAATTCTGATTTGCTCCTGGAGCCGTGGCATCCGTTGGTCGCGCAGCGGTTCATCAGCAAGGGTTGTACGGAAGTGACGAATTGCTGAACCATACCTGACGGCAACGCATCGACTGTCTGTTCGACTTCATGAAGTGCCAGGGCCGCTCTCGCTTTCGGTGTCACGGGCGTCGCATTATCGGCATGTCTCTCCATGGCCAGCAATTGACGCTCAATGATATCGATCCCAGCAGCATCTGAATCCAACGCAAAGGCCATCAACGTCTGATCCGCTGCGCGCGCTGCAAGATCATGCTGGAGACACCAGCGTGCCAGGGCCAGATGTCCCGCACGACTTCCACGTTCGAGTTGCAATACCTTGTATTGGTAAAGGGCTTCCAGATCTGCACACACCAGTTCGACCGAAGCAGCGGGCAGACGAACTTCACTCGTCACGCCCCGAGTCACCAAGTAGTAGTCACCAGTTCGCGTAATGTCGCCCTTCAACGTCTGCCCATTGCGCAGCAGCACGATGCCTTCGTCAGAACTCACGATCGTCGCTGGTGACTGGGCAAGTGCGCCGGAGACAATGAACGACGTCACTAGGGTGCACACCATGTGGATCTGAAATCTCATGGGGCCGGAGACTACGGAGCCCATCAAGCGACGTCAAGATCAGTCGTGGAAAGACGTTGCTGGTGGGATCCTAACCCGCAACGTGGCCACTAGGCCAACCGCCTGTTACCGGAACATCAAACGGCCTCCAGAGGCGCCGTCGGGGCACATCCATGAATCCGATCGCCGACGACCGCACCGGCAGTTACATCGACCAGCGAACCACAGAGTTCCGTCCCGCCGCTGAACTCGACGGGCGCGTATCGACACGAGGTACCGACCAGCTTGCCGGGTGATTCTGGGTCCATCCCTTCGACGAGGACTCGTAACGGCGTGCCGTTTAGCCGTTCAAAGTACTGTTTTCGCAGTTCCGCTTCCAATTTAGACATTTGCCGACTGCGTTGCGACTTGATCGGTTTGGGCAGTTGCTCGGGCATGTCCGCCGCCGGCGTGTCTCGCCGTGGGCTAAATGAAAAAACATGGACTTTGGAAAACCCAACTTCACCGACGACTCGGCAGCTCTCCTCAAAGTCGGCATCAGTTTCACCAGGAAAACCGACAATCACATCGGTTGAAAAGGCGGGCTTGTCGAGCGCGTCAGCGGCCATCCCGCAACGATCGACAAACATCTTCGCTCCCCAGCGCCGCTTCATGCGACGCAGGATTCGGTCCGAACCGCTTTGCAAACAGACATGAAGATGAGGGCACACCTTATTCTCGTATTCTCGCATCACACGGAGCAATTCTCGCGTAACCTCCGTGGCTTCGATGCTGGACAGACGAATCCGAAAATCACCCTCAAGCTTCGCCAGCTGTTCGACCAGATCGGCGAGACGCGTCCACTTGCTCTTCGGCTTGTTCCGATTCCAGTCAACTCCGTAGTGCCCAAGATGCACGCCCGTCAGCACAATCTCGCGATAGCCGTTGTCCTGTAGGCGCCGAACTTCATCCAGAATTGGTTGCATGGGGCGGCTGTACATCTGCGGCCGCACTTTGGGAATGATACAGTAGCTGCAACGCAACAAACAGCCGTCTTGTACTTTGACGTAAGCGCGGTGTCGATTGCCAAAACCAGAAATCCCGGTTGGAATATCGACAACGCCGAAGCGTCCCAACAAATCTGGAAGCTCACGCTTGTCGGTTACAACTTCGACAACTTGCGGCAGGCTAGCAACTTCATCCGGCGCGCGCGTCGCATAGCACCCCATTACCACAATTCGCGTCTGCGGATTCTCACGCGCCAGCCGCCGGATGACACGCCGACTTTTCGCGTCGCCTTCATTGGTGACCGTGCAGGTGTTCACAACGCACAAGTCGGCCTGTTCGTCGTCGGCAACGTTTCGATAGCCAATGCCCACCAATCCCTCGCGGACAAACTCCGTCTCGTATTGGTTGACTTTGCAGCCCAAGGTGACAGTTCTTAACGTGGCGCTCATGGGTTAGGTGATACCGGTTAATGGAGACGGCAACAAGGGCACGGCGTCGCAATGGTTACCGTTGAATGGCTCACGCACGGTGGGACGGATGCCAAGCGATGCTTAGAGATTACTGCGAGGATTGCAATTCCGAGTCGCGCGATGGTTTGGAACATGTTTTGTGATTCGACTCTACGACCATTTGCAGACCCCGCTTAGTCCACGGGCTGTATCGTCGACGACATGGACCCTTGGCATTTTGCAATCAGCTGGTCCCGGCCGAAGGCGTGGATTTGGTCTCGCTTGAGTTCCGCGTGCTCGCGCGTCGTCGTGAGACAGACGACTTTGCCATTAGCATCCACGTCACAGGCAAGTTGATAGCCTTTTTCAACGGGAAAACCGAACAGTTCCTTGAGCATTCGGATCACGTAGTCGTAGGTATGATCGTCGTCATCCCACAGAACGACATGATACCGTGGCTGGCGTTTCGGACTGTCACGACGGTCAGCCTGCTGCTTTTCTTTCGTCGTGGCTTCCGGCTGGGCCGTTGCGGAGGCTGCTTTCATGAATAGGCCATCGAACAGTTGGTATGGCGATTTCTAATGACCGCCTGAGTGACTCTCGGTAGAAACACTCGACCGGGAATGGTCGGTTCGGACCCAGATCATTATATTGTATCGCTTGCCATTCTTGAAAGGAGAATCATGTCCGAGTTGGAACAGTACTTGGGTGCTCAATGTTCGCAATTTGAAGAGGATCTTTGCGAACTGCTGCGAATCCGCAGCGTCAGTGCTGATAGCACGCATATTCCGGATGTTCGCCAGGCCGCCAATTGGATGATCGACCAGTTCCAGGACATGGGCTTGACCGTGGAGTTGGTCGAGACTAACGGGCACCCGATCGTGTACGCCGAATCTCCGGCAGTGGAAGGCGTCCCCGTCGCGTTGATCTACGGACATTATGATGTGCAACCACCCGATCCACTGGACGAGTGGATTTCGCCGCCCTTCGAGCCGACTCGACGAGACGGAAACGTCTACGCCCGCGGCGCGACCGACGACAAAGGCCAAATGCTCACCCACGTGAAGAGCGCGCAGGCCTGGCTGAAGGCTAATGGTGGTTTGCCGCTTCAGCTTAAGTTCGTGATCGAAGGCGAAGAAGAGATCGGCAGCGGGAACCTGATCACCTTCTTGCAGAATGAACAAGATCGGCTGGCCTGCGATGTCGTCGTGGTCAGCGACACGTCACAATTTGGACCGGGCCAACCGGCAATTACGTACGGCCTGCGTGGCATCGCCTACTATGAAATCCAACTGACCGGCCCCAAGCAAGATCTCCATTCGGGCTCTTTCGGGGGTGCTGTCACGAATCCAGCCAACGCATTGGTCGAGATGTTGGCGAGCTTGATCGACGAAGATGGTCGCATCCAAGTACCCGGCTACTATGACGATGTTGTTCCGCTGACAGACAGTGAACGCCAGCAATTCGCTGCACTTCCTTTCGACGAAGGTCGATTCATGACGCAGCTTGGCGTAAAAGCGCTGGGTGGCGAAAAGAGCTACAGCACGTTGGAAAGGCGCTGGGCTCGGCCAACGTTTGACATCAATGGAATCTGGGGGGGTTACCAGGGTGAAGGGGCCAAGACCGTACTCCCCGGCCGCGCGAGTGCGAAGTTCAGTTTCCGACTCGTTCCTAATCAAGATCCCACCAAGCTCACTGCCGCACTCCGCGATATGCTCGAATCCGTCTGCCCACCTGGTATCACGATGAACCTGATTGATCATCATGGTGCCCCCGGTTTTCTCGTTCCGCTAGAGAGCCCGTACATCGGCGCAGCCGCCAGGGCGATCGAGCGTGGATTTGGCCATGCGCCCGTGTTTATTCGCGAAGGCGGTTCGATTCCTATCGTGACGAATTTCTCGGAGAGTCTCAACGCCGACGTTTTGTTGCTGGGCTGGGGCCTGAATGACGACAATACTCATAGTCCCAATGAGAAATTCAGCTTGGCCGATTTTCATCGTGGCATCAAAGCGAGCACGCATTTGTGGCGTGAACTGAGCCGTATCGAAGTTTCCTGAGAATACGCCCTCTTGCGAGGCTTGCGTGCCCGCGATTCCCCATCAGAGGCACACCAACCACGCACCCGAATAATCGCCTTACCCTGCACGGATGACAACATGCTTGATCGCAAATTCATTTTGGAGAACGTCACCGCAATCAAACAGAACTGCGTCAATCGTGGTGTGACCGCCGATATCGACCTCTTGGTCGACCACGAAACGCAACGCCGTGCCAAGCTCAAACAGGTCGAAGAGCTGAACCGGCGCGCCAACGAAGTTTCCAAGTCGATTGGCAAAGCCAAGGACGAGGCCGAACGTGACGCGAGAAAAGAAGAAGGCCGCCAACTGCGGGGTCAAAAGGACGCAGCCCAAGCTGAACACGACCGGCTGGAGGCTTCCATCGGTGAATTGCAATTGGTGATTCCGAATATGTCGCACCCCGATGTGCCGGTCGGAGTCGATGACAAAGCCAACTTGGAAGTGCGTCGAGGCACGGCAGAAGTCCCCTGCTTCGACTTCACGCCGCTGGATCACGTCGATCTCGGCGTAAAACTCGACCTGATTGACCTGGAAGGCGGCGCGAGAACTTCTGGCCACGGATTCTATTTCCTGCGAAATGAAGCCGTCTTACTTGAGCTTGCCCTGCAACAGTTCATCATCACCAGACTGATGGGAAAAGGTTTCACACCCACGATTACGCCGGACTTGGCACAAGATAGCATTCTGGAAGGCATCGGGTTCAATCCACGCGGACCGGAAACGCAGGTCTACAGCATCGAGGGCTCGAATCTCAGTTTGGTTGGCACGGCTGAGATTACCTTGGGTGGACTCTACGCCGGAGTCACTGTCGACGCCGAGGAATTGCCGATCAAACTTTGCGGAATCAGCCACTGCTTTCGTACCGAAGCCGGCGCGCATGGTCGAGCAACGCGTGGTATCTATCGAGTGCACCAGTTTACAAAAGTAGAGATGTTCGCCTTCACACTACCCGAGCAAAGCGATGAAATCCATCAGCAACTTTGCGATATCGAATGCGAGATCTTTAACGAACTGGGCGTGCCGTTTCGTGTGGTTGACACGGCGACTGGCGACCTGGGCGGTCCGGCCTATCGAAAGTACGACTTGGAAGCGTGGATGCCGGGCCGTGGT
>JASLRF010000323.1 GCA_030744095.1 Pirellulaceae bacterium
CACCGTCGTCATCAGCGCTTCAATCAGCTTTGTTCGTGTGGTAACGGGAATCTTGTTGGACTTTCGGTACAAATCCAGTATTGCATGACGCTTGATTCCGACGAGGGCTGCCATTCTGAGATAGTCCGGCTGATTTTTGTCAATTAGTGCTGTTCTAACCAGGAGAGCGAAAGCGGGCATGTACGGATCGGGATAACGCTGATTCACCCCTTTGGCTTCAATGTTGTTCAAGTCGCCCAACAAGAGCATCGCGTTATACCGAACTGCTGGGTGCAAAAACACGTCGGTCCCGTCACTGGCTTTGAAGCTGGGACCGGTGATTTTTTGGACTTCACTATAGATGATATCCAGCACGGCCTTGTGCACGTCAGGGGTACGCGTACTGCGCAGATCTTTGAGCAGCTCGATCCGCTTCTCCGGCAATTTGTCGAGCGCATCGAGCTGTGTCATGGTGGGTATGTAGTAGGCCAGGTACCAGCCACGAATCGTCTGCTCGTTCTTCGGATCGCCAAGCGACAGCGAGCCAATCAGGGTCTTTCTCTTGTCATTCAAAATCATGTTGAAGAAGCCTGCGTCATAAGTCGTTGCGTTTCTTTCGTCCATCTTCGCGTAAACCGGCATCGCGCCGTATCGCTGGGCGGAGACGCGCGGGGGACTGCAAAACAGCGTGCCGCAAAACGCCAACAAACCGCACACCAACAACCAACCTGACAATGAACCGATCCGATCTCTGAACATTTGTGGCTCCTTGTTCGCCATCCCCTGTCGCGAAATTGTCGAGCGACCGCCAACCATACCTCGCGAGTTTCTCATCCAGTCAACGACCCGAACGGAGTCTGAACTGGGTTGTTCGACGTCACTTCAGTGCAGAATAAAGGCCTTCAGCCGCCAGCGCGAGACAAAAAGGCCTCTTTCCAGCCTACTCGTGGCCCTATCCCAATGTCAACTTCTTACCGGTAAAGGATTTGACGAAATCCCCGGAACACGTAAATTGAAGCCAACTTTGGGAGGACGTTGCAGTTGACACTTTTGTATTCCGATCCCTGTTTCCTGGACCACGACACCGGATCGCATCCGGAATGCGCTGAACGACTGCGCCGCGTCAACGCCCATCTGCGTGAAACTGGGCTGGCATCTAGATGCGAACTGCAGGACGTCGTCCCCGTCGACCCACGGAACCTACACCGGGTTCACACAGAAAAATACGCAGCGCAGGTCCGCGAGCTCTCCACCCGAGGGGGTGGTCGGATCGAAGCAGACACCGCCCTATCCGAGCGATCTTACGACGTCGCTCTACGAGCCGCCGGTGCGGCCTGCCATGCCGTGCAGCGCGTGGTCCGTGGGGCAGCATCCCGCGCTCTGTGCCTCGTTCGGCCGCCCGGACACCATTCGCTGAGCAAATCGGCCATGGGATTCTGCCTGTTCAACAACGTGGCGATCGCGGCGCGGATGGCGATCGCCAAGCTAGAACTGGATCGCGTGCTCATCGTCGATTGGGACGTGCATCATGGCAACGGAACCCAGGACACGTTTTGGGAAGACGAACAGGTTGGATTTCTTTCCGTTCATCGCTTTCCATTTTACCCGGGGACCGGCGACAGCGACGAGACTGGCAGCGGGCCAGGGCTTGGCACTACTTTGAACTTGCCGATCACGTTTGGCATCTCGCGACGAGACTACGCGCAGAAATTCACAACCGAACTGCTTCACTTTGCCGACAAGCTGAAGCCACAGTTGATCATCATCAGCGCCGGCTTTGATAGCCACCGACTGGACCCCATTGGGTCGTTGGGGTTAGAGGTCGAAGATTTCGGCACACTCACCAAAGCCCTGATCGACGTAGCGAACGAACACGCGGAGGGTCGGTTGGTAAGCGTGCTCGAAGGCGGCTACAACGTGGACATCTTGCCGCTGTGTGTCGCTGAACATCTGACGGAACTGCTGAAGGCGGATGCAACGTAATTTCCAATTTTTTGACGGTGGCCACGAATTCGATGACGAATCAGCATGGGCGTTTGTCAAGAGGCACAGATCTGTTGGCGCCGCCCGGGCATTGCGGGCGCAAGGTATGCTCGACGAGGCGGATGAGATGCAGAATCGGACACGCAACGTCGCGCCAAGCGTCGCGCTATTACCAACAGGTCCGTCAAAGTGAAATAGAACGAAACCTGGGGCTGCGCCAAGCTTACCAATCAATTTGGTCGAACAGTGCGCGAAGCCGGTGGCCCTTTGATGGGTTTACCATTTCGACAAAGGAAATCCGCCCTTGGAGGTGCCCGCGATAATCGAGGTGTCCCTGGCGATTCTGGCTCTGTGGACCCTGCCGAATACAGTTGGTGAGTGTCGCCTTCAATCGGTCAAAGTCGACTCGGGGAACATTCACACGTTCGTTCACCACCAAACCAGCAAGTCGTTGGCGCACCCCCTGCCTCATGATGCGTGTTTTACGATGGTGTACCGTGAATCGTTCCTCCATCACGGTCGCGCAGACATGATTGTGGAAACGCATGGCGACGCGCTCGAAATCGCGAGCACCCGAAAACGCAAGATCGTCCGCATAGCGTGTGTAGGTCGCGGCTGCGGAGCGTGACAGCCCCGTCAGCCGGCAATCCAGATGATAAGCGCTCAGGTTCGCCAGCGCCGGCGACGTTGGTGCGCCTTGCGGAAGATGAGGCTGTGAGTACAACCAACGGAATTGACGCACCTGCCTGCCTGACGATCCAGAGAATTCGTGGTCCCATTCATCCGTGGGTGCCGAGTTCATGCAGAGGCCGGCAAGCAGATCAGCAACTTCTTCCGGATAGCCAATGGTTCGAAAGATCGCTTGTATTCGCGCCGCCGAGATCGACGGAAAGAAGTCCTGCAGGTCGATTTTCAAAACCACCCTTCGGCCGACATGGGGCGCAGCAAAAGTCTTAATCGA
>JASLRF010000324.1 GCA_030744095.1 Pirellulaceae bacterium
AGTCCCTCGGCCTTTTCCCATTCGTGACGCTGCATCGCATCGATGCCACTTAATGAAAACTGCCGCGCTTCAACCACGTTGTCGGGAACCGGGTTGTGCTTCAGCGTCGCGCACCCAGCAAGTCCGAACGTCAATCCGATACCCAATACGACGGCCACGACCACCTTGCCTGGTCCCGTCATGCTGGGGCGACTTCCTCGCGACGCGGTGCTGGCCAGATGCGATTTGGTGTTACGAGTCAAACTGGCTTCCTTGCCACAAATGGGCTGTCGATCATGCGTGCCGTTAGAGAGTTCATCGGCACGCTGAAATCGATATCGCAACTCGAAGCGGATCAAGACGTCGACGACTGTGACGCCTTCCTGCTTCCAGAACAGCAGTGGGGCTCGAAAACTATCAAAAAGTCCTTTCTGCCACAATACTTACCTCGCATGAACTGGATGTGAAAACTGTTGCACACCATCAACTTAAAAGCTGCACGATCTCTACGGTGACGGGAGGCCTTCGGACAAGGTCGAAATGGGCAACTTCAAGATTTGCGCTTCGAGAATTCACCAGCCGGTTCACCTTGAAACGGATGGTGCTACCATAGGTTTTCGACCTGCTACCAGCAAAGGAATCACCCTCGGGCTTTCCCATGACCGCTGTCTTTGAAAATGCGCGAATCCGCTTTCTTTATCCCGAAAACTGGACGATTACCGACGATGGCAACACGGACCCCCCTACGGTAACCGTCCAAAGCCCAAACAGCGGCTTCTGGACCTTAGTCATGTATTCGGATGACCACGAACCTGACGAATTGACAAACCAAGTCGTTTCGGCAATGGACGAAGAATATGAGGCTTTGGAATCGACTCCTACCACGTTGGACCTGGGGGGCGTCGTGGTGAGTGGTTACGAGATGTACTTTTCCTGCCTTGATCTCGTTGTGAGTGCGAAGACCTTCGCCTTGCGCCACAACGACCTAACGCTACTGATTCTCTGGCAAGGGGAGAGTCGGGACTTTGACGAGCTTGAACTGATTTTTCGGGCCATTACGCAGGGAATGCTGCAATCCCACCGCGATGAATGAACCGCGTTTTGCAATTCTTGCAAAAACCAACGCCCTGAGACTGCACCACTGCGTCTCAGGGGCTGACTTCGCCGCCGCTTGGATCCGCCGATGATGGCAGTACATCTGGCTCGAATCAGGTCAATCCGAGCCGAATCGGTGTTATGCCGTTCTGGCCCACAGATACCGCGAACATTTATTCCGTTTTTTCTCAAGTTTGGTGGCCAATCGTCCGCAATGGTATGCAACCTGCGAATAAAGAGATACTGAAGAGAAGGAGGGGTGCAGGGAAGTGAATCAGCCTGACATGGACGCACCGTAGATCTTAGTGCCACGTCGCCGGGGTATGGCGACATCGAGCCGAGACGGCAAAAGGCCATTTTTTGCGGTAAAGGGCCCGTTTGGCAACATCGCCAAACGGGCCTTTTTTGTGCGTTCCCGAATCCTGGCCTGATGGTGAGGCTGTGCCTCAGACCGACGCGAGCTATCGCTCGGTTGCGGTGATCCGCTCCCCGACCAACCTGCGGTCGGTGCCCGTCGCTACAAACTTAACCCATTTGCAGAGCAACAGCTGATACAAGCCTGCTAGCAGATTCGCCCGTTGAGCGAATTGGGAGTGTTTCGCTATACTGTTGCGGTCACAGAAACTAGATTGGAATTGCCCACGCGAACGATTGTGAAGGAGCGACACAATG
Source organism: Pirellulaceae bacterium (assembly GCA_030744095.1). The sequence goes on from JASLRF010000324.1 coordinate 1,747, forward strand.
TCCACCGCCACCATGATTTCCGCGATTGACCAAATCGGTGAAACGGCGGGAGAAGTTTGGCAGTGCTTGGATCTGCAAGAAAGCATGTCAATGGCACAGCTGATCAAGTCGATCGATGCCCCACGAGACGTCACCATGCAGGCAGTCGGCTGGCTGGCACGCGAAGATAAAGTCGAGATCGATGAAACGACTCGTGGGCGGCAGATTCGCCTCAAGTAAGATCAGCGTTTCATGGCATTTCAGTTTGCCGGTAAGACGGAGCCGTACTCAGTCCATTCCACTGTCGGTGCAGATCGCCGACCTGCAGGACTGCGTGCCATAAGGAACTCAGCCGGCAATCCAACGCAACATCGGTTTCCCTACTGTGGCCTGACGACGGCAACGAAAGTAGCAGCCATACTCCGAGTACCTACTACTATAAGACACGCTCGCTCTGCGCGCAGAAGTGACCCAGGGCCTAGCGTGCCGTATCTTCATACAACGGCAAATGCCGGTAGGTCACTTCCAATGACAGCAGGTTCAGCGTCGTGACGTACAGGCGACCGGCGTGCGGGGCCCAAGTATCTGGAATCGGATTTCTCGGATCCCAGCTACCAGCCAACGGGCCATTCATTTCTTGTGAACCAACCAGCAGTGAATGCAGGCGATTGTTCCAATCACGCCAATGGTCACCACCCACGTGAAACATGACTTGCGTCGCGTAGTACCAATAGTACGTATCCCGTTGGGGTTCGCGGGTCGTGCCGATCTCCGGTAGATTTTCACGCAGGTAGTCGGCGCCTTTCATCATCTGCTGATGTTCGCGGCTCCATCCCGCATACAGTCGCATCAGCAGCCCAACTGACGTCATGGTCTTACTCGTTTTTCGTCCGTGGCGTTGCTCTTGGGTGTCCGGGGCATTCGGATTGTAGCGGAACATATGCGCCTGATCGCCCTGACCTTGGGCCGTTGACAGGAACGTCTCGAGTCGTACGAATGTCTCGTCAGGGACGCTCAAACCGGCCAGCCGCCCGCTTTTCAAGGCCATCATCATCCAACCTGAGACGGACGTATCCGATTCGGCACCCGGCGAGTACCGCCAACCACCACGCTGCCTGTGTTGCGAAGCGACAATAAAATCGATCGACTTTTGAGCTGGCTCGCGCAGTTCAGGATCCTGGGTCATTCCATAGGCTTCACATAAGGCAATTGCTGCGATGCCATGACTGTACAGCCATACGCTGGCATTGGAACGATCATCCAGTGGCACGAACAGATCACCATCAGGGCGTTGGTTTGCCACCAAGAACCCGATGCCGGCCGAGACAACATCCGCATACTTGAACTCGCGATGGTTATAACCAGCGCCCTGGAATGCCAGCATTGCTAGTCCCGTCGCGGCCGTATCGGAAACCAGCGCCACATTCTTGTCCAACGACTGGAGGCTCCAACTTCCGTCCGCCAACTGTTGGCGGACGAGAAATGCCAGTCCGCGTTCGATCGCCTCTTCGGTTTGCGGCCCGAAGCCGCCGGCGGGTCCACCCGCCTGGTCATCGCTCATCCGTGAAGCGCGTTTACGAAATGACTCGGCAGCCACGACGGCGCTGGTGCTCAAACTAGGAACGCCACCAAAATCGCTCCGGCTAAACCGAGGACCCGTCGGTTGAACATTCGTGCTATCACGACGTGCTTGACGTGTGTTCACACCGACATCGATGGTTGGTTCAGCTCCCAGTCCGCCGGGTCCTTCAATCGTACCCAAATGAACGGGCAGCGCGCCGGACGACTGACGCGACATGGGCTGGATATTCGAGGCCATAGCCAACACGTCAGCGACGCCGTGATCGCGGGCCACAGACATTGGAATTTTCGAGGCCTCCGCAGTTGTCGCGGTGAGTGGTCCGGCCGTCATCCCACCCGCTTGTGATCTACTCAACGGTGCTGTCGCCAACTTTGCGCCACCCGCTGCGGGCCCCGCCTGGCTGCTCGGCGCACGCTGGCGCAATCCTATTGTCGTATCGGGACCGGCAGCAGTTCCCGCGACCGCCACATCGCCGTCCACCGCGCCAACGGGTGCCTGATTGGCCCGTGCGACAACGCCACCCACCGAACGCGACGGCGCCGTCGCCTGCGCTTCAATCGGTGTTCCGTCAGGGCTTCCGCCTGATTGGTTGACACCCGCTACGGTCATCTCGACCGACGGCAGGTTCGCGGCAAATGCCCGGCTTGTCACAGATCGAGCAGGCGAAGATGTGCCACCACCTGGCGTGGCTTGTCCCGTTTTGGCAGCCGCTGCCTCGGCCCGCTGCATGGTCGCCGCACCGATCGTCGCACCACCCAAACCGCCTCCTGTCGTTACCGCCGCCACGGCGGTCACGGCTATGCTCGAGGCTGGTGCCGCCGCCGGGCTCGAACGGGAAACGGCTCCAGCCGTGGAAGCAGCCTCGGCAATTGCTCCAGCGTTGGGCTCGCCGCTGCTGCCGGGTTGCCCACCAGCTGACCCAACTTGTGGCGACACGACCGGTGCAGAAACCGCGAGCTGTGGTGCTCCACCAACGGCGCTACGTGCAAGCCTCTTGGCTTTTTCTTCTTCGTCCTCTTCGCCACCTGCCATGGCCGCAATCTGTTCCGGGGCATCACGTGCTGCACCACCGGCCCGCGCCACCGATGGAGCGGAGACCAGATCGTCAGCTTGAGACGTTCCTGCGGCGACTTCCGATGCCGCGGCGGTCGGGCTGCCCGCGGCTGGAGCCGCACCACCCGCTTCGCCGCGAGACGCAACGGTGAGGGACGGTTCAACGTCTTGCGCGGCGGGTCGACCTCCGTCACTACCCGCTACCGGCGAAGGCGTCTGAGCAGCGACGTTGGTGGCGAGCGCGGGAGCTGCCGAAGCACCGGCGCGCGAGCGAGCCACTTGCTGTGACATGCTCTCCTGGTTCAACTCGGGTTGCCCTCCTCCTGACGCGCGACTAACGCCGCCTTCATCCACCACGCGCGTCGGTCCTGTATCTACGTCGATGTTTCCCGCAGCTGCGGTCGCCTGGGCCGGACTTGCGTTCGAGTCAGCCCGTGCTAACGCAGAACTCGCACTGGCATTCACTTCCGTCGGGGTGTCGCTGCCCCGCGATGTCGCAACGTGATCCGTGGCCGATAACGATGCTTGGGGACGATCAGCGCCTGCCATAGAGCTGCGTGCAAGGGCTGGTGCCATCGGCGAGAGCGCGGCACCTTCAGGCGTATTTTGCGTCGCTTGTGCGCGGCGCGCCGATCCTGAAGAAACCAACGAAGGACTATCATTGGCTGCGAGTGAACGATCCATGTTCGAGGACTGTCCGATGCCGGCAGTACCAGCCAATGAACGGGTAATGGCCATTCTGGAGGCTGCCGGACTTGGTTGACCGGCTCCCTCGGACGTTGCTCGGGGAGCGTTTGTTGCCGTCAAATTGGACGACGGTGCGCGGCTGGCAGTGCTTCGCGAAGGTGCTCCCGTCTGTCCCGCCACCTGGGCATCAACTGCGGGCAGATCGCTGTTGCTGCTGCGACGGAGCGCTCGCGTCGCGGCCTGGCTTCCAGCTTCCGTGGCTGCGACGGCACCCGCCGACCGCGCCATATCCGCCGTGGGGCTCGAGGCCGACCGCCGTGCGACGGATGTCGCCGTCGCTGATGGCGAGCCGGCTGCGGTCGAGTTTGTCGCATTCGATGCGGGCGCGGCAACTGCGGCAACCGAGGTCGTCGGTTGCGCTCCGGAACGCGATTGTCGTTGCAATGCGGAACTGCTGGTGACCAGCGCCTGCGGCGATGGAATGGACTCGGCGCGCCGCCGCGCTCCCACGTTGACAATGGCCGAGTCCGGCGACCGCACGACCGCCGTCGCAGGCTCGGACACGGCGCGCGCCGCCTGTGGTCTGGCAGTAGCCTGCAGCCGCGTTGCCACGCTGGTGGGCGACACCTCACTGGGCTGATTCTGGCGAACCGCACCAGTGACCTGTTCGGCCTGCGTGGTTGGATTCGGAAGCGCCGTCACTTGCGAGCTTCGCGCGATGCTGCCAGTGGCGGCCTGACTGTTGGCAGAGGTTGGCTGCTGGGAATTCCGTAAAACCCGTTGCTGAGTCGTGGCAATTTCCGTCGATGGCCGTGTCGAAGGTGCCTCCGTCTCCCGACGCTCAACGGCCATTTGTGCGGTCGAGCGTTGGACGGACGTCGATTGTGATTCGACCGTGGCCGGCTGTTGATTGGGTTGAGACGTCGCACCAGCGGCGGCGGCCATCGTATTGACCTCCGGTCGCGTGGTGACGCGGGGCCGAGGGTTGGGAACCGAACGGGGAGTCTGGGCCAAAGTTGGCTGGCTTTCGCTGGGTTGCTGTCGCTGCTGGGCGCGTTGGACATCCACACGAGGCTCGCTGGTGGGCTCTCTGATCGCGCGATTCGTGCTCGGACTCGCCGTTGGCTGCTGACGTGTGGCAATTGTGTTGGGACGAATCGCGCTAGCCTCAGTTTGGCGCGATGTCGAGGGGGCCTGGGTGGCACTGACCGCTGTGCGAGGAACATTGCGCGGTGGAGTTTGTGTCCGTCGCATTGTGGGCGATGGAGTTGCTTCGGTCTGCGGACTGACTTCGGCCACGCGACGCGTCATCTGGGTTTCGTTGCGTGTGTTGGTCGTCTCCTGCCTGGGACTTACGACACGCCGATTGGCCTGTTGCTGCGAAGGCTGTCGCGTCAGGGCCGTGTCGTTGGCCGTCAGTTCGGATGGTTGCGACTCGGTTCGTTGGTTCATTTGTGGCGTCGCAACGGGTTCGGCGGGGCGCGGCTGCGCTTCCGCCATCTGGCGGCTCAATTGCGACGTCTGTTTGCTCTGACGTGGTGTCGTCTTGGCTGGTGTTGGACGTTTCACCGCGTTTGGATCGACGGTCGGAACGGTCTCCGGCGTCGGCTGAGGTTCAGGGTTGGCGACGGGTTGCTCTTCGACCTGCTCCCGAGACAATTCTTCGATTGTGGGATCGGGAGTTTCTGTTTCGACGGGCCGATTGACATCTTGCTGTGGGCGCCGCTCGGGCTCCAGTTGGATCTCTTGGTATTCCGGCTCGATCAACTGTTCGTCGCGCAGATCGGCCACCTGATTCGACTGCTCGAAGAACCGCGCGAAGATATTGGTTTCAATGAAGATCAACAACAGAACCAGATGGACAATGATGCACAGCACCGAGGAAAACTGGACACCACGATGCACCGCGCGGCTTTCGACTTTCCGCAGCAATGCGATCAGAATGCACAGCACGATTGGAATCGCGAACATCCAGATCCAGGCCTTGGCGTACCAACGCGGATCTTCGAAATCGAGGTAGG
>JASLRF010000325.1 GCA_030744095.1 Pirellulaceae bacterium
GAATGACCCGCTTCCCGCCCCCAACACACCCCCTCCTCCATAGACGCCATGGCCGAACAACTAAACGAGCTGATCGCAAACTGGCACTGGTCCGCGTTACTAGCGACGGTCATTGTGAGCGTATTGGCCCTGGGAAAGGGCGCTGATTGGCTGGTCGAGGAAGCCGTCGCGATCTCACTTCGTTCCGGGGTCCCTCGCGCAATTGTCGGCGCAACGGTCGTCAGTCTGGGAACCACTGCGCCGGAGGCAGCCGTTTCTGTGCTGGCCGCATTGCAAGGGAACCCAGGCCTCGCCTTGGGCAATTCCGTCGGTTCGATCATTTGCGATACCGGACTGATTCTCGGCCTGGCTTGTCTGATCGCCCCGATCAAGTTTGATCCCGCAATCGTCAATCGCCAGGGTTGGGTTCAGCTTGGTTGTGGCGTGTTGTTGGTCGCAGTTTGTTTTCCATGGTCGGCACCGGCCATGGCCCTCACGGTCGGCGGTACGATGCTGCAAATCGCTGGATTCGTTTTTCTGGGTTTGCTCGTAGCATACATCGGGTGGTCGGTTTGCATGGCGAAATCGCAGTCGGCGGATGACGCCCCCGAGAATCTGTCGTCGCATAGCATGGTGCGAGGAATTCTTCACTTTTTGATTGCGATCGCGATCGTCTTGGTGTCGTCATCGTTTTTGATTGCTTCGGCCACGGAATTGGCCGAGCGGATGCAGATACCACCAGCTATTATTGCCGCGACGTTGGTTGCCTTTGGTACTTCGCTGCCTGAACTTATGATTGTGCTCACGGCAACACTCAAAGGCCACGGTGAAATCGCCGTGGGAAACGTGATCGGTGCGGACATCTTGAATGTTCTCTTTGTGGCAGGAGCCGCGGCCGCTGTGACCCCCGCGGGTTTGCACGCCGACCCGGCGTTTTTCCGCCTTCAATTCCCTGCGATGCTGTTCGTCTTGTTCGCCTTTCGCCTCGGAATCTGGGCGGCGCGCGACGGAAGACTGTCTCGCCCGTTGGGTGCCTTCCTGTTGCTCGTCTACGTGGCGGTAACCGTCGCCAGCTTCGTCTTGGTTGGCAAAGTTGGTCACTAACCACCTTATTCGCGAACCAGCTTGGCGTACTCGGCACATTTGGCGGGATCGACAGGCCGCGTGAACCAACTCACAACGACAAACACTGGCACGTTCCAAAGCAAGCCCCAGGCGGTCGAGTCCATTGGCAAGCCGCTCTTGAGGCTTTGAATCCACGCTGCGGTGGGCCCGAATGCGGTTCCCTGCATCGCCTCGGCGACGGGATCGAACATGCCGCCGAAAAAGAACGCACCCACCAGGCCCGCAGCCAGTCCGCACGCAGCGCCCGCGGCCGTACCGCGACGCAAAAACAACATGTCAATGGTCAAAGGTAGCAGCTGGCAACTGAAGCCAATGGCGACCAGTCCCAACAGCGCAATCATCCGCATCACGTCGAAGCTCGAGCTGGTGGATTGCGACGAGTAACTTCGCAGTACCATCACCAATGCCAACAGTGTCGTCACAACAATCACTGCACGCCCCACCCAGAGACGTTCGACTTGGGTGGACTTCGGACGAAAGAACCGATCATAAATGTCGCGCACCGTCAGGGCGCTGAGGGCGTGCAAATTGCTATCGGCGGTACTCATCGATGCCGCCATGATTGCCACGATGACCAACGACGCCAGGGCAGTTCCGACTGTCACGCCCAACATGATCGGCAACTGGCCTCGGAGGACCACAATCAAGATGCGATCCGGCTGTTCGACCAGCGGATGGGCGACCGCACTGGCACCTTCACCCACCAGTGGAAACAGGGACTGACCGCCCAGGCCCACCAGCATGACACCAAGCAAGAAGCAAGGCGGCAGCGCGATCGCGAACAAGAGTGCGCTGCGCTTGAGTGATTTCGAACTTGCCGCGGAATAGAAACGCATCCATTGGGCCGGCTGCACCAGCGACCCTACGGATGCGAACATAACAATCGTCAACATCTTCGACCAGGGAAACGCGCCCGTCGGGCCAGGTGATGTCAACGCGGTCGCGGGCAACGATGCGACCGCTTCGCCGAACCCACGCAATCCGCCAAATGCCGATATGACCGCCACGCCACCCAGCAGCATACCGCCGATTAACAGGAGACCTTGCAAGGCGTCCGTCCAGGCCACGCTCCGCATCCCGCCGATCATGATGTACGTCATCGTGATCAAGGACAACACCACCGCGCCCACTTGAAATGCGTCGAAGCTCCCGAGTGCTCCCAACTCTAACTGCCAGCCCTTGAACATGACGGCGGAAATCTCCCCTCCCGCCTTGATCTGAATCATTACGTATGGAATCGCATAAAGATAACCGGCCAGCGCCACCAACAGTCGCAACGTAACGGGGCTGTCGTAGTAGTCCGAAATCATGTCGGCTGGGGTGACGAAATCCTTGGCTTGACCAACCCGACGAATTCGTGCCCCCAACAGGTACACCGAGGCACCAGCCAAGGGGACGTTGAGTGCGAACAACGCGAAGACAGCGCCGTGTCGATAGACCAAACCCGGTGCGCCCAGAAACGCAAACGCACTGAAGAACGTGGCGATGATCGTTAACGACGTGACAAACCACCCTTGGTTGCGACCAGCCAGGTAATAGTCTTCTTCGCTGGGCGTGCTCCGCAGATACCCAACCACGCCCAGCCCCAGCAATACCAATAGGTACACGAAGGCGACGACGATGGCGACACTTTCGAAATGTTGTCCGTCCGCCATGTTAGTTCGCTGCCTCGTCGTTGGTTGTCCAAACAAGAAGGTAGGCGGCCACCACCACGGCGATTTCGACGGCGCACCAGAACATTCCCCAGACATACAGACGCGGCAAACCAAACCACGTGGCAGGTTGATTGACCAACAAGACTCCGGGCCCGGCCCCCAAGATCATGGCCAGTGCGAACACCGCAGCCAGGATCCAACCGAGTTTCATACGTGTACCAACGTTCTCACTCATGGTCGGTGATCTCCGAGTTGTTGCGCCGCCGGCCGATACGAAGCGATGCTTAGAAAGGAACGCGCGGTTTGCCATTCAGAATTGTGGGATTTCTTAGACTATTTCTGTGAGTCGACTGTGCAGTCATTTGCGAATCCCGCTTAGTCAAGCGGCTCTGACTTTGCGTACGAACCCAGGACGTTCAGTCGAACCGTCCGCCGCTCCAAGGCTGCGAGTGCCTTCTTGACCTTCGCGTCATTTTCATGTCCTTGCGATTCAACGAAAAACAGATACTCGCTTTTGCTGCCGGGCATCGGAAAGGACTCGATCCAAGTCAAGTTCAATCGTGTTCGCTTGAAGACGCCCATGACGTCGGCCAAAGATCCAGCGCTGTGTGGAATCTCGAACATAAT
>JASLRF010000326.1 GCA_030744095.1 Pirellulaceae bacterium
CCTTGCCCAGCAATCTGGCCTTCATCACCGGTCCGAGCAAAACGGGCGACATCGAATTGCAGCTGACTACCGGCGTGCATGGACCGGGACGCTGGATCGTCGTGATCATTCGGGGCTAGCGGCGAGTCAGTTTGCAACACGTTGTGGGCCGGTCTCCCGACCGGCCCACGTTCGGTTTGCACGCATTGGTGTTCATTCACGGTTCCTCTGAGCCGCAGTTTGCAACTCAGAATTCAGCGTTGCCCGGCGTACGTGGAAATGGAATCACGTCCCGGATGTTCGCCATGCCGGTGACGAATTGAACCACGCGTTCCAACCCCATACCGAATCCCGAATGCGGCACCGTGCCAAAACGGCGCAGATCGAGATACCACCAATAATCTTCGGGGGTCAAGTCCTGGTCTCGCATACGTGATTCCAAAATATCCAGACGTTCTTCGCGTTGGCTGCCGCCGACAATCTCACCGACGCCGGGGACCAACACGTCCATCGCCCGAACCGTTTTGTCGTCGTCATTGACCCGCATATAAAACGGTTTGATGGTCCGGGGATAGTCGTACAGGATGACTGGTGAACTAAACTCTTGTTCGGTGAGGAATCGTTCATGTTCGGATTGCAGGTCCTGTCCCCAGGTGACAGGGAATTCGAATTTCTCGCCGCTACCGGTCAGCTTCTCGACAGCGTCTGTATACGACAGGCGGACAAATTCGCTATTGGCCAGCGACTCGAGACGTGTCACAGCCGTCTTCTCAATCCGCTCGGCGAAGAACTCCATGTCCTCAATACAGTTTGCCAACACGTCAGAAACAATGCGTTTGAGAAACCGTTCCGCCAACACCATGTTGTCGGTCAAGTCAAAGAACGCCATCTCCGGTTCAATCATCCAGAATTCGGAGAGATGCCGAGAAGTGTTCGAGTTCTCGGCACGAAATGTTGGTCCAAACGTGTAGACTTTGCCGAGCGCCGTGGCGTAGATCTCTGCTTCCAACTGACCGCTCACCGTCAAGTACGATGGCCGATCGAAGAAGTCTTGCGTAAAGTCAATTTTACCATCGCGGCGCGGAAGTTCGTCAAGATTGAGCGTCGTGACGCGAAACATCTCGCCGGCACCTTCGCAGTCGCTGGCTGTGATGACCGGCGTGTGCACATAGAGGAAGTCGTCTTCTTGAAAAAAGTCATGGATGGATTTGCAGATTTGATTTCGAACGCGGGCAACAGCGCCAAAGGCATTGGTCCGTGGGCGAAGGTGAGCCCACTCGCGGAGTTTCTCGAAGGAATGACGCTTCTTCTGCAACGGAAACAGTTCGGGATCGGCCCAACCGACCAGTTCGACGCTGGCCGCCAGGACCTCCGTCTCTTGCTTTCCACCGGACTCTTTCACCTCGCCTTCGATCGTCACGCTGCAACCAGCGGAGAGTTTCTTGACGTCCGCTTCGTAGTTCGGTAAATCCGCGTCGGCAATGACTTGCAGATTCGCCAGACAGGAACCGTCGTTGATCTCCAGAAAACTGAATCCGCCCTTCGAGTCGCGACGGGTGCGAATCCAACCTTGCAGGCAGACCTGCTGTCCGATCATTGCCTTCTGGCGAGCTTGCCGAACGGAAACCTTGTTCATATCACCATCCTTGTCAAATTGGGCGAGTCGTAGCAGGCGGCGCGGCTAGTCCGCTGGTGCACGTAATGAAATGGATTTGAATGCAAAACCGACCATTACCAGTAGGACAAACACAATAGCGACGAGCAATACGACGACACCCATGATCCTCACCTCGAGACCCGCTCCCGGATCAACGATGGGAGTCACTTTTCCCCAAATCGCAGACCCGGCCGCAACGATCGCCCCCAAAACCGAGACGACCATCAGGACGTTCCAAACGATCATCCGGCCCCCCGTTGGCTTCTGGTCTCCCATCAGCGTCTTACTGTTCATCATCATGAAAAAGGTGAAATAGGCGATCGGCAACAATATCATGCCAAATGTCGACGTGAGCACTGCCAGCCAGAGCTTGGCGGGACCATCCCAAATCAATGGCCACGCAGCGCCACTTACACCCGCGACGAGACATCCGATCACATGCATTCGTCCCCCCTGTGGGAGCCCAAACATTTCGCAGAAGGCATAGCCGTTGATCAACATCAAGATGATGATGCTCGAGAAGCCCATGCCAAAAACGCCGATCCCAAAGACCAGGTTCGCATTTTCTTTACCGAGCAACGGTGCCAGCGACTGTGACAACTGAAATGCATTGCGACGCACTAGCGACGACGCGATTCGCTTTTCTTCCACAGGCAGAGCCGCAATTCGCTGGATTTGTTGCGCTTCGGACAGTGCGGTGAATTCGGCACCGAATTCCAACTCCATGCGAGCCATCAAGTTGCCTTTTGCACTATTGAACGTCTCGCTTCGCTGCATCACCGCCGGGTCATTGCTGGCGAAGTTCTCGTCGATTCTGGCATGAAAGCTGGCAGCGGAGGCGATCACGACGCAACTGGTAACCAGGATGTAGGGGATCGCCATGCCCGTCGCCAGATCGAAGCGAGCCAGTCCGCGAAACGGCTTGTCCCAGCCACGATTCAGCATCGAGTACGGTAGCAAGAACGTCATGTTAATACCGACTGCCGTGGCAGCAGCAGCAATCATGACGACCCGCTGCTCTTTCACCATCCGACCACCCCAGAACTCCTGGACGTTAGCTGGAAGTTGCGAGACCAAATTGGCTACATCGCCGGTGGGCTGTGTCCATTGCCGCGGATCGGGAACGAAACCGGACAGGACTGACCCCAGGCTCAATTGACCGTCGAGTGCCAGGCAAATGACCACACCGAAAAAGCAGATCACGATCATTCCGACAAGCGCCTTCAGAAACCAATCGAACAGTTTGGCGGCAATGCCTTGGCGACTATTCATCACGACGACCGCACCAGCGGCTGCGAGCAATATCGCGGATACGATCAGTTTCGAAGTTAGCGAATCCGATCCTGAATCTGGCGCATCAAAGACCGCACTGGCAAGATTCTTTTGCAATGACGCATAGCAAAGGCTGAACTGCGGCATACACCAGATCATGTTGGCCATGCAAGTGGCAATCAGCCAACCCCATCCAAGTACTGGATTGATGTGCTCGTTGATCGCGCGAAAGGGGCGTTCACCCGTCGATAGCGTGACGTAACTGATGGCAGACAACATCACCACACCCATCGAGATGGCAATCAGCTGTAGCCAAAGCAACTTTGTGCCGCCCAGTACTCCAAGAAACAACGCGCCCGCCAATGATCCACCACCCAATGTAATGGCGCTCTGCAACCAACCTGGGCCGGACAGCCGCACGAAAGCAGCCAGCGTGGCACCCGTCCCTGCGGCATGAGCGTCTGTCAGCAGTTGCCGATTCGCGTCGACCTTAGAAATCGGTTTGTTCATCAAAACGTCCGTCGGAGGAGGAACTGGAAAGAAAGCGAAGAATTCCTGGTGCGGAAACGTGGGAATGCGGGCCAAGTTGCAACATCGGCCTATTTGCCTTGTTCCGCCAGGTAGCGTTCGGCGTCGAGTGCCGCCATGCAGCCGGTACCGGCCGACGTGATGGCCTGCTTGTAATAGTCATCAGCAACATCACCCGCGGCGAAGACACCTTCGACACTTGTTTTGGTGCGGAATGACTCGGTCCAGTGAAGATAACCTTTGTCGTTCATCTCCAGCTTGCCTTTGAGAAAATCGGTGTTTGGCGTGTGTCCGATGGCCAGGAACATGCCGGACGCTTCGACGTCGCGCGGGGGCTCGCCAGCAGTGCTGTTCAGTCGCACTCCCGTCACGCCGTCGGCATCGTTTCCCAGTACTTCACCAACGACGGTATTCCAGAGGACCTCTAGTTTGGGGTCATCAAAGGCACGTTGCTGCATGATCTTCGACGCCCGCAATTCGTCGCGACGGTGCACCATCATGACATTGTCGGCGAACTTGGTCAGATAGGTCGCTTCTTCGACGGCCGAGTCACCGCCGCCGACAACGACCAACGGCTTGTTTCGAAAACGCGGTAATGCGCCGTCACAGACGGCACACGCGCTGACACCGCGGTTCTTATACGCCTCTTCCGATGGTAACCCCATGTAATTGGCCCGCGCACCGGTAGCAACAATGACCGTTTCCGTTTCGGTGGTTTGCCCGCTGCTGGAAGTGAGTTTGCATGGCTGGCTGGAAAAGTCGACGTCGACAATGTCTTCACCGACGATCCGCGCCCCAAAGTTAAGCGCCTGCTGCTTCATCAACTCCATCAATTCCACACCTTGCACGGCGTAGTGCGGTTTTCCATCACGTTCGTGGCCCTGAGGAACCGGTGGTAAATTGTAGTGGCGGTCTTTATCGACAGCACTTTCAACGAACGCCCGAATGTCACCGGTGGGAAAGCCGGCAAAGTTTTCGACCTCCGTCGTATATGCCAGCTGTCCCAGCGGCATCATTTCCGCCTGAACGGTCCCTTCAAAAAGCAGCGGGGTCAAGCTGGCTCGTGCGGCATAAATCGCCGCCGAGAATCCGGCTGGTCCGCTTCCAATAATGACAACTTTTTCCGGCACGTCGATTCTCCATTCGAACCTTCGAGAGCCAACTCAACACAGTGCACAACAGGCCTTTGCGTTCAGTTTACGACGGGCACATTATAGCCGAATGACACAACGTGACGACTAGGGGGCGAAGGTCTGCGAAACTCCCATTTTTGCCGCCGAATCAATCGGTTCACCAGACAAATGTCCTTGCCTCCGGCCATCCCCGCCAAGCCGTCGGCCTGATATCATGGGCAGTTTAACTTCCCAATAATCCCCCTGCTGAATACTTCCGCGTTTGAGGTTTCCCATGAGCACGTTGTTGGTTGCACTGGCATCAATGGTCGGCTTTGTCGTCGCCTACCACACGTACGGTCGTTGGCTGTCGCGGAAGATCTTTGGATTGGACGTCGAAGCGAAGGTCCCCAGCCAGGAATTACGTGATGACGTCGATTTTGTGCCGACGAAAAGGTCCGTCATCTTCGGCCACCATTTTACGAGCATCGCGGGGACGGGTCCGATCGTGGGGCCGGCGATCGCCGTGTTCTGGGGGTGGCTGCCGGCACTGCTGTGGGTTGTGTTGGGATCGATCTTCATCGGTGCCGTGCATGATTTCGGCGCGCTAGTCGTATCATTGCGCAATCGAGGCCAAACCGTGGGCGAAGTGGCGGGTCGGCTGATTTCGCCGCGTGCACGAGTGCTGTTCTTGCTGGTCTTGTTCTTTGCGCTGACAGTCGTGCTGGCCATTTTTGGGCTCGTCATTGCCCTGATTTTCGCCTTCTATCCGGAATCCGTATTACCGGTTTGGATTTCGATGCCTTTGGCTGTTGGCATCGGCTACTGGTGCTACCGGCGAAGCGGCAACCTGCTGCTTCCATCGCTGGTCGCCTTGGTACTGATCTACGCCAGTATCTACGTTGGGGCGTATTACTTGCCGATTAACGTTGCCGAGCTAACAGGAATCAGCCTGACGGGCGACTTCCCCAATGTCGTCGTGATGTGGACCTTCGTCTTGCTGGCGTATTGCTTTGTGGCTTCCGTCTTGCCGGTATGGTTGCTGTTGCAACCACGCGACTACATTAACAGCCATCAACTCGTGGTGGCCTTGGTATTGCTGATGGCCGGGTTAGTGGTCGCGGGCGTATCGGGTCAGGCCAACCTGACTGCCATTCCCGCGGTTGCTCCCGAGGCAAACATCCCCGTTGACGCGCCGCCAATTTTTCCGTTCCTGTTCATCACGATCGCCTGTGGTGCCTGCAGCGGTTTTCACTGCCTCGTAAGCAGCGGCACCACTAGCAAACAGATCGCCCGAGAGACGGATGCTCAATACGTCGGCTATGGCGCCATGCTGCTCGAAGGCGGCTTGGCGGTCGTCGTGATTCTGGCGTGTTGTGCGGGCGTGGGAATGGGCCTGTTTGAGCCGAAAACAACGTCTGCTGGTACCGATTGGGTGGCAGTTGTCGATGCGGAGACGGGCGTGCCGGTCACCGGGATGGCGGC
>JASLRF010000327.1 GCA_030744095.1 Pirellulaceae bacterium
ATTCGGCCAGGCGATCGCGATCGCCAAAGGAACCCCCGCGCATCCTCTCGTCGATCCAGAAGATCTTTTCGAGGCCAAGATCGTCGACATGACCCCCAAGGCCGGTGAGCTGGGCATTGAAATCGGTATGCGCGGTCGCGATGCGGTCGAACTGCTACTGGCCTCCGAAAAGCAAGAGTAATACTTACTCTCTCTCTTCTGCTTTAACTGGCCCGGCGGGTCGATTATGCTACGAAGTCTCTCGCCACACGCATCTTGCTTCGCGCGGACGCGACATCCCCACTCCCCGTACGCTGAGGAACTCACAATGAAACGTCTTCTATTGATTTGTCTGGTAGCGACATTTGTGGCACCGGTAAGCCGCGTTTCGGCTGCCGACGATGGATGGAAAACCCTCTTTGATGGTAAGTCGATGAAAGGCTGGAAGGCCAATGAAAACAAGGACTCATGGAAGGTCGTCGATGGTGTATTAGTTTGCGCCGGTCCAAGGAGCCATTTGTTCTACACTGGCGATGACAAGCCTTTCGTTAACTTCGAATTCAAGGCTGATGTGATGACGAAGCCCGGCAGTAACGCCGGCATCTATTTCCACACCAAGTACCAGGAAGAGGGTTGGCCCAAGAACGGGTACGAAGTGCAAGTCAACGTGACACATCGCGACCCAAAAAAGACCGGAAGCCTATACGGCGTGGTCAATGTCAGCGACCCGCCGTGCAAGGACAACGAGTATTGGACACAGCACGTCATCGTGCAAGGCAAACAGATCGTTATCAAGATCAACGGAAAGACCGTTGTCGACTATACGGAGCCCGAGAACGTGAAGACAGATGCGAAGTTCACTGGACGGCGCTTGAGCAATGGCACGTTTGCGTTTCAGGCGCATGATCCAAAAAGTGTCGTTCACTTCAAGAACGTCATGGTCAAACGCCTACCATAGTCGAGATGTTCCGTACATTACGAATACAAAGTAGCGCTGTCCGATTGTCAGATCCCGTCCGTCCAAAGACAGGACCCAATCACGATAGAAAGACGCGATGAGACGCTTATTGGTTGCCCTGGCCATGGTGGCCTACTCTCTTCGGTCGTTTGCGGCGTATGCTGAAACCGTCGTTTACGTGTCCATCGCGGCAGAAAACCGAATTGCCGTGTACGCGATGGACGACAGCAACGGGAATCTCCGTCATGTCAGCGATATGGGACTGAATGCCGAACCGGGCCCACTCGCCACCGATCCGGCTGGCAAGTTCTTGTTCGCATCGGTCCGTTCGGCGGGCGATTTGGCCAGTTTTCGCCGGAGTCCTTCCACCGGCGAGCTGACTCCCGTCAGCCGAGTTGCGGCAGGTGCTGATCCAGCCTATGTGGCAACCGACCACACGGGCCGATTTCTCTTGTCAGCTTACTACCGAGCGGGCAAGGTCGCCGTACACCGCATAGGCGACGATGGGTCACTGGCAGATCAACCACTGCAGGACATTGACACGGATGACAAAGCTCACGCGATTGTGCTTGATCGCACGAATAGATTTGTGATGGTGCCTCATACGGGACCGAATGCGATTTTTCAGTTCCAATTTAATGCCAAGACGGGCCGGTTAACACCAAATACCGTTCCAAGAATCGTCCGCCCGGAGAATACGGGTCCGCGTCACCTGGGGTTTCATCCAACCTTGGACACGGCCTACGTGAGCGATGAACAGGGCAACAGTATCACCGCCTATGAGTTCGATGCCAACCAAGGTCGACTGACCGCGCTGCAGACGCTGTCGACGTTGCCAGCCGGTTTCGCCAGGACCAATTCGACGGCGCACATGGAAATCCATCCGTCGGGCAAGTGGGTCTATGTTGCCAATCGAGGTCATGACAGCCTGGCGGGGTTTCGAATCGATCAAAAAACCGGCCGCGTTGACCCGGTGGGGCAGACACCGACCGAGCAGACGCCGCGTTCATTCAGTATCGAGCCCAGCGGTCAGTTTCTGTTCGCAGCCGGACAGGGCTCCGGAAAATTGGCTGCGTTTCGAATCAACTCGGCTTCGGGAGTGCTAACACGGATCGCCACTTATGACGTGGGCGAACGTCCGTGGTGGGTTCTTGCTGTAAAGCAGCCGATTCCGCTGCTCCCTCGTCGGTGAACAATTCTCCTCGAACGTGCTTGACAATGAGTACGACTGTACTTATAACGTCAGTACAAGTGTACTCATGACAGAATCGAGATGACTCCGCATGAATCAGCGGCCTGCTTTATCAAAAGGTGAATTAGAAGTTGCCCGTACGATCTGGAGCCTTGGATCGGCCACGGTAGGCCAGGCATTTGAGGCGATTCCAGAAGACCGCCGACCGGATTACAGCACGGTTCAAACCTATATTCGGCGATTGGAAACGAAGGGATACCTGAGGGCTCGACGTTTGGGTCGTAACAAGGTTTACGCGCCCAAGATCCGGCCGAGCCAGGTGATCCGAGAGACGGTTGACGATTTCATGAACCGGCTATTCGACGGAGAGGCGATTCCACTGATGCGTCATCTGATTAATGATCGGGGAATCACAACAGACGAAATCAGCGCAATTCGCCAATTGCTAACTGAACATGAGGCCGAACAGAACGATGAACATTAGTCCCCAGCTGCAAAGCTTGATTTGGCTGCAGGTATGGCAGGTTACACTCCTCGTGGTGGTCGTCGGCTTTGTTGCTGTGACAACGTTACGCCGACGGCCCCACGTGGCTTTTTTGCTGTGGGCGCTTCTGTTTGTCAAATGCCTGATGCCGCCTTTGTGGAGCAGTCCGACAGGCGTGTTTTCCTGGCTGCAGGCGTCGCCCTACTCGTTGTCAGGTACGTTGGACACGGCACTGGCGGCGGCACCTGGACATTACGTGTGGACCTCAAAACGGCAACCGTCCAAGCAACCGCTGGTGAAGTCGAGCGACTCGACGAAACCACCGCAGGCCGTTACGTCAGCTAGCCATTCAGCGGGAGCAGAAGGGTGGCGGCGATTATCAACGATGTCCGTCGGCAGTATTGCGTTCACCCTTTGGATTGCCGGGACAAGCCTATTGTCAATTCTTGCGCTGATCCGATTCTCCCGCATGGCCAGAACTCTGGGGGCAAGTGGCTATCAAGCCAGTCCAGAGTTGGAAGCAGCTTTGCAGGGGCTGGCCACGAAATTGGATGTGCGAAAACGAGTTCGTTTGATTGTCTCTCCCAACAACGACGGCCCGTTGGTTTTTGGATACCGTCGGCCGCTGATTGTGCTTCCGGAAGTCATGGTGCAGGCGAAATCGGCCGCTCAGCTTGAACCGATTCTGGCACACGAACTGATTCACATCCGTCGGGGCGATACTGTTTTTGGTGCGGTTCAGTTTCTAGCGCAGGTGATTTGGTGGTTCCATCCGTTGATCTGGTGGGCAGGCCGGCAAGTGAACCGAACTTGTGAGCGTTGTTGCGATGCGGAAGTGGTCGCCAGCCTGGATTTCCGACGGCGCGACTATGCGAATTCGTTGTTGGATGTGTTGGAGTTTAAGAGTGAACTCAGACCGGGATTCGCCACACCTGGTGTGCGTGCCGTCGACATCACCAAGAATCGAGTTAAGTACATTATGAACGAATCCGTCCATTTCCAAGCTCGTCCCGCCAAGATCTACTGGATTCTGGCTATTGTTCTCGCTCTGATCGTGTTGCCCGGTGGTGCACTGCTGATCGGGGGTCGACAAGATGAATCGGCCGCGCACAAGAACGATCTTTTGGCTGAATTGCGATCCAAGGCAAGAGTAGCAATCGACAAGGAGGATTGGGGTACTGCTGTCGACGCCCTCCGAAAGGTCGTCGAGAAAGTGCCGAGCGACGCGCGAAGCTGGTTTCTGATGGGATACGCTTTGCACGCAAACGGTCAACTTGACGAGGCGATCAAGGTCCATCGCAAGGCAACCGAATTTCCTCCGACGCGTGTCGTGGCTCTTTACAACTTGAGCTGCGCATTCGCCCTGAAAGGAGACCGGGAAACAGCTCTAAAGCACCTCGAAGAATCACTTGATGCGGGTTTCACCAGCATCATACCGATCTCGGAAGATACAGACTTTGTCAGCCTGATTGATGCCTCGAAATTCAAGGAGCTCGCCGCACGCGCCATGCCGTTGGCATCGCGTGAAACCTACCGGCAATTCGACTTCTGGGTGGGAGATTGGGACGTGATGATGCCGTCGGGAGAGCAGATAGGTACGAACATTATCACCAATGATGAAAAGGGATTCCTACTGACGGAAAAGTGGACGAACAGCAGTGGCGGGACTGGAACGAGCATCAGTTTCTACGATCCAGGGGAACAGAAGTGGAAGCAAACCTGGGTGGATGAACGCGGGACGGTCGTTCGTTATACTGGCGAGTTTGAGAACGGCGAGATGCGAATGGTCGGCAAACGCACTTTGGCCAATGGCAAGGAAATGCTCTGTCGTAAGTGTTATACGCCTCGTTCGGACGGAACCGTCAGACAGGTCAACGAATGTTCTGATGATGGCGGAGCAACCTGGTCAATCTGTTTCGACGGTATCTACCATCAGCAGGTGCCAATGGAAACACGGGCCCGCATCAACGTCTAACGTGACAGGCAAGAGGGTCTCATTTCATGTCGAAAC
Source organism: Pirellulaceae bacterium (assembly GCA_030744095.1). The sequence continues at coordinate 4,625 of JASLRF010000327.1, forward strand.
TTCCCACCACGATAACGGTTTTTGTCGGACTGATGGTCTTGGCTACGCTAGCTGCCGCCTCAACGCAGGCCGTCGCCGATGAAATGCGTATCGAAATGCTGGCCCGACAGCAAGTCGAAACAACACCGAATAGTGGTACTTTTCGAACCGCTCGCAGCAATATCAAGTGGTTGCCGTCGAAGACCGCGATCGTGATATGCGACATGTGGAACGAACACTGGTGTCGCGGTGCGACGCGGCGGGTTGCCGAGATGGCCCCACGGATGAATGAAGTCGTGCAAACCGCGCGGGAAGAAGGCGTGCTGATCATCCATTGCCCGAGCAGCTGTTTGGATTTCTACAAAGATACCCCAATGCGTGCAGTTGCCAAAAACGCGCCGCCCATCAAGACGGAGATTCCGTTGCAGCGTTGGTGCCACCTGGATGAGAAGAACGAAGCGGCCTTACCCATCGATGATTCGGACGGTGGTTGTGACTGCTGGCCGCGCTGCAAATCGGGCGGGCCCTGGAAGCGACAGATCGATACGATCGAAATCGAGAAGGGTGACGCCATCACCGATAGTGGAGAAGCCTATTATCTGATGAAGCAGCGGGGCATCGAAAACGTCATCGTGATGGGTGTACATACCAATATGTGCGTGCTCGGACGACCGTTTTCCATTCGCCAGATGGTCTATCAAGGCCAAAACGTCGTCCTGATGCGCGATATGACCGACACCATGTACAATTCGCGGATGAAGCCCTACGTGCCGCACACGCAAGGCACCGATCTCGTGGTTGACCACATCGAAAAGTATTGGTGCCCGACCGTAACTTCGTCGGTCTTCACCGGCAAAGAGGAATTTGTTTTTGCCGAAAAGAACCAGCCTCATGTCGTGTTCGTGATCGGCGAACGCGAGTATCAGACGAATGAATCTCTGCCGGCTTTCGCACAAGAACATCTCACCCCGCGTGGCGTACGCCACACGATCATTCATGCCGACGAAAAGGACAAGAATAACTTTCCGGGTTTGGCGGCGTTGAAAACGGCTGACCTGCTCTTCCTGAGTGTCCGCCGCCGATCGTTGCCGGAAGAACAGCTGAAGCTGGTACGTGAGTTTATGGCTTCCGGAAAACCGCTGGTGGGTATCCGAACTGCCAATCACGCGTTCCACACCAAAGGCAAGCATCCCTCTGGCCACGCAGAGTGGCAGTCATTTGATGCGGACGTGCTGGGCGGCAACTACCACAGCCACCATCCCAACGGCATCAAGTCCCAGTTGACCTTGGCCGCGCAGGCAGGCGAACATGCGATCCTTAACGGTGTGTCCGTCACCTCGTTTCAGGGCAACGGATCCCTGTACGAAGTCAGTCCGCTCGCCAAATCGACGATTCCGCTGGTGATAGGGAAAATCGAAGGTCAGCCTGCCGAACCTGTGGCTTGGACGCACAGGTTTGGCAAGAGTCGAGTCTTCTACACGTCGTTGGGACAGGTCGATGATTTCCAATCGGACGACTTCAATCGACTCCTGGTCAACGCGGTGTTCTGGGGGCTGAATAAGACGGTGCCAGCAGCAAAGGCAGAATAGAAGACGATACAATCTGGTGAATAATCCTCACAAACAGCCTGTTGATCTTCATGGATCGGCGTAAGGCGAAGGGGTCGGGAGTCTTTTTCGGCCATCGGCGTCTGCCGGTCGTAAGTCGCTACCCGAAAGAGACTCCCGACCCCCTCCTGGCCCAGCAGCAAAGGCGCCCAGGCGATAGCGTCTTTCTTGGTCACTTCGGCGCGCCGTTCACACGCGTTTGATAGTAGCTGCGGCGGACGGCACACGGAGTGTGCCTGCTACCTTGACGGCCGCACTACACCAGGCCCCACTTCTTTCGCAAGAACCACTCGCCCGTCAGAAAGCCGACAAAAAGCAGCAACATCGCCCAAGCGTCTTGCGCGGTGTCGCCCAGTTGCCATTTGGCTTGTACGTCAATTTCCAGCTCGTCGCGACGATCCTTGAGCTTCTTCATCAGCGCGGGGAGTTGTTCGGGTGCAATCGGTTCGCCTCCAGCCTCCTTGGTCAGATTGGCAATTCGCGCCATCAGTGGATAATCGGTGGCGGGATTGCTGAGTTCAACATCGCGGTCCAAAATCTGAAATGTGGTGCGGGCCGCGCCGATCGCCGCGCCGGCGCGCGTGACGCTTAGTTCGACTAGATAATCGCCGGGCGCAGTCATGGCATCGACAGCGCCAATAAACTGATCGTCATCGGTCGTCAACGAAACGGGTTGTCGAGTTCCGTCTTGCGCCACGATTTCTGCTTTGAATTCGGCATCGGTGATCACCTCACCCGTTGGAGCTGTCGCACCGGCAACAAACGAAATGCGGCTGCCCGGGTTGTAGCGTCGTTGGTCGAGCTTGATCCACACATCATGCTTGGCGAGATCTTCGCGACTGGCTAACCAAAGGATGGCCTGGCGCCAGAACCGCCGGTGTTCCGACTGACGACCAAACTGCCACCATCGAATCGTGCTATTCCCGGCGAACGCCAACACTCGCCCCCGACCGTAGGCTCCGGAAACCAGTAGCGGCACCCCGCCCGGAGTGTCCGCCAACACGCGGCCGGTTGGTTTGACACCCACCTTATTGGCACCTTTCAAGGGCGGTAACGAATTCCAAATTTGAATGTTCTTGTCGCCCGTTGCCAACCTCGTCACCGGGTGGTCGCCCGTCGGTCGCATCTTCAGATCACCCCAGATATGAAGGTCTCGGCTGACAGGTTCTGTGGGCCCAAGATCCTGCCGCTCGAATCTGCCCATCGTTATGGGAAGCATGTCCGCCATTGGCGTCTTTTGGTAACCGCCTGGGCCGAAGCTGTTAAAGCCGCCCAGCATCATCAACCCCTTACCCTGTTCGACGAGCGTCTGGATCGCTTTGTTGTTTTCGGCTCCGAGGACCGTCGCGTCAATATTTTCGATCAGTAGCACGTCGAAATCGGCGGATCGCAATGCGGCCGATACAACTGCGTCGCGACCTGGTTTTGAGGAATTGACATAGACATCCTCCAATTGGATGTCGGCCGAAGCATCCAGCGAGCGTCGCAACAATCGTTGCTCGCCTAACAGATCACCGTACAGATATATCACACGGAGGCCACCTTCCAGCACGGTGACAAATGCACTCAACTCGTTATTACGAGTTACCAGTTCACCAGGCTGATCGGCAGCCCGAAGCGTGACTTTGTATTGCCCCGGTCGCTCAGGCGAGAAGGCCGTAGCAACCGGGATCTGTTCGCCTTCGGCACGCACCGTGACCTGCTGTGGTCCCAGCACCCGCTTGTTGCCAGCTGGGTCTTCAACGATAAGGCTGACGGGGATCGCTTGATTAACATAGCCTCGCACACGCAAGCTGCCCTTGATGTTCAGTTCGTTCTTCACAAAGACAGTGTATTGTTCCGGGAGATTCTCCAGCACGACGTCGCGCGCTTGTGCGCTATTTCCGACAGGCCCAAACGCCACTGCGTAGAGCGGATATTGCATTCTCGCAATGTTTCGTGCCGCCTGCTGGACTTCGACCTGTGGTGCAAAGGCGGTCTGAGCACCGTCGCCTAAAACGATGACGCCCACCACGCGTTGCCCCAATTCACGCTGGACCGCTTCGTGCAACGTCGTGCCAAGATCGGTTTGGTCACCGGTCGGAGTGGTGGGAAACACAATGCCACTCGCTCCGAACTCGATCGGATGCAATTGCTGATCGTACGCGTACAACTTCACTTGAAGACGATCCGACAATTCTCGCAGGTCGACTTCAATCGACTTCAAAGCGGCCTGCTGCGATTGCCATCGCGTGTCCGAACCGGTCGCTCCGGGCAACTGCATACTGCGAGACTGGTCGAACAGAATCACCAACACGCCCGACTGAGCTTGCCGCGACGTGCTCACCAAGGTCGGTCGCAGCATCGCGATCATCAGCAGGAGAATGACAGCCAGGCGCAACCCAGTCAGCACGGCGCGCCGGATTCGTGGCAACTGCTTGTAGTTGGGGCCGACTGACAGCAACGCTATCAGTCCCAAGGTCATCAGAGCAACCAGGGGATAGCTGTTGAGGATCGGGTTGCAATTCCATTGAGTCATTGAGTTAGTCGTCTCGGGTGTTCCTGCGTGTCGCCCTGGGTCGCGAAGGTCACGTCGGCTTGCGGTAGAAACGATTCGAGAACAGGTGTTCGAGTCCGACGACGATCACCAGCAGGGCCATCAAGTACGGATAGAACTCTCGGCCCACGCGCGCATGCCCCACTTCCAAGACAATCTCGTCGCGGTCACGTGCTAATTGATAGCGGTCCTTGCCCAGTATGCTCTCAAGATAGTCCGCCGATAGTCGTCGCAGATCGCTTTCCTGGGGCGCCAAGTTTACGGAGAATCCACGCGTAACAGGACCACCGCGAAAACCTTTCAACCGGTACGCGCCGGGCCGATCGGTAACTCGCACCGTGAGCAGGTCTTCGTGCGCCGTCACGTCCAACAGTTCGTCGCGCGGTGGGAACAGATCGTATCGCGCTGGATATTCGTCGGCATTGTTTTGGATTCGTGCGGTTTCTCCGACGGCATAATTCAACCGCTGATCGCTCGTGCCGGCGAGATGCCGCGTGGACTCGTTGACCAACACGAAATAGGGCCAATTGACTTCGCTTGTGGCCAGTTCGTTCCAACACGCTCGGCCCGTCGGACGCAAAGGGTCGGAAACAGGCGTCGCCCACGTTAGCACACGCCCTTTGCCCAGCACGGTCTCCACGATCGCCGGTTTTCCGTTGCTTAGCGCAGTGATGACGGTCGTATTCGGGCTGAGGTCTTCGAGCACCCAGTGTAGAAAGATCGGCGCTGCATCCCACGGTACGCTCGTCGCCTGCTGGCGAAAAGCCGCCAAGATGGCATGATCGTAGCGGGTGGGAGCCAGCAATAACTCACGCTCTGGCGAACGCCAAACTCGTGCCAGTTTCGCTCCCAACACCCGCTTTGCCTCATCAATGTTGAACGACGGGGTCGACGTTTTTACGGCGGCGTTGTGCCCAAGAAATACTGCCAGACCGCCGCCGTGTTCCACAAATCGAGCCATGCGTTTCCATTGCGACGGTGTTACGGGTCCAGGATCGACCAGGCTGACCACCGCGTAGTTTTGCAGTGAGTGATTCTCCAAATCGCCTTGCCCAATCACTGTGCAGTGAAATCGAGCACGATTCGTTTCGCGGAATTCAAACGGCGCAATCGCTTCGGTCAACAGTGTTGTGTCCACGCCGTTAGGCGCAACCACCAACACGGGCCAGGATTCGACCACATTGACGGTAAAATAGCGCACGTTGTCCACAGATAAGTTGTCATTTTGAGTCAAGCGAACAGACCCATGATGAACGCCGACGGATAACCCACGTACTTGAAATCTGATCTTCTTCGAGCCGTCTCTGTCGAGTTCATTCTCTTGGTGATCCCGACGCACGGCCTTCGGCAAGAGCGTCTGGCCGTCGACAATAATTGGGCGGTCCGGATCGAGCTCTTCAACAAACAGCTCGACTGCATACCGACCGCCAGCCCCCAATGCCGTGACTTCCGTCTCCACGACCAGATCGTTATCACCGGCCAGAGTTTCAGCGGAGAGCTGCAGAGCACCTAACGAAATGTTTCGCGGAACTTCGACACCGACATCGACGACGTACACTGTTACATCACGCGCGTTATCCAGCGCCGTAGACAGCGTGCTTGACTGATCGTCTTTCCATGACGAGCGTGTCAAGTCCGTGAACACGTAAATCTCTTTTCGCGTCTTGTCGCTGTTGGTCAGTAGCCGTAATGCGCTCTGAATGGCCCGGGGTAGCGGTTCGCGGTTGCCATCGGTGTTGAGCCGTGATACGGCTTTCCGCGCTGCGGAAAGATCGACCGAAAACAAGGCGGGTTCCAGGCGTGATTCGACAATCGCCACATCGCTATCCAGCGGAAACTGGCCGATCAACCAGGTCGCGGTTTCGCAGGCAGCATCCAGTCGAGTCTGGTTCTGAAACTGGTACATCATCGCCGGGGACGAGTCGATCACGAGCGCTGCGGCGACCGGCGCCTGCTGGTCGCCCAGTAGAACACTCGGGCTGTTCCGCAGATTTCCGATCGTGCTGGTTACCAGCGCCACCAACAAGAGCCCGCACGCTGTCGACAGAATGCTGATCAGCAGACCGCCCTTTCTTTGCACCAACGAGATGATCAAGCAGACGACAACCACGGACAGCATCACGAACAGACCGGCCGACATCAGCCAGCCGGCGACTGCAGTCGAATCGACGCTGGGGCGAGCCAGGGCAAGAACTACCACGGCAACCGCCAGACACCGCAGTGCCAGCAACAACCAATGTCGTAGTTTCAACGTGCGACGGTT
>JASLRF010000328.1 GCA_030744095.1 Pirellulaceae bacterium
CAACCGAATCAACCCGCGCGTCATCAAACGCAAAATGTCTGGCTGGCCGAAGAAGCGACCACAACACCGACACCCACCGCCACCAACGAAAACCTTTAAGCAGTCAGTAGTTGTGATTCATTGAACGGTATTGGGGCTAACCGATTGAATTCAACCAGTTGACCCACACCTTGCTGAGTGGCTGAAGCCTTTGGCTGATCCTCCATCTCCGGGCCACATCGGTGGATTCGCTATTTACCGTCAAGGAGCTTAATCATCGCCTTGCCCGACGCGTCGCCGACGAGGCAGTAGCTCTCTGCCGAATTGTGCCAGTGGCTCTTTTGTCGGCCGGGCTTGTGCTTTTGGAAGTGCCGGGTCGGCACGGCCACACAATGATCATATTTCTCGGCCGCAGCCATCTGTGCCGGTTCGATACTCTTGGCTAAGAAACCGGCCACACCCGTTGCATCCGGTCCGCCCATGCCGCTAGTCGCGATCACGAACGGCAGATTCTCGTTGCCCAGATCTTCGCGCATATCCTTGATGAAATGAGTCATGTTTGCTTCGTATTCTTGCGCGAACTGCTTCCCTGTCGCGTCGTTCCAGCCCTGGTGCCAAAGGAACCCGGCGATCTGATAGCCTTGCCCCTGGTACTCGGGAAAGTACTGCTTCAAGTTCGACAACACATCGTTGACTTCCGAAAGCGTCTGACGATATCGTGAGCCGAAGATCGCCTTGAAGTCGTCGAACGTGAGGTCCGGCTGCTTCTTCTTCGCGCGGTCGTACATCGTCTGTAGCGTCACATTGTCCGGCAGACTGGACCCGGGCGGCCGAAACGTCATGCCGATCGCCTGTCCACCCCAGGCACATTTGATCAGCAGCACTTGCTCGTCGTAGCGGTTGCCGATGACATGCCCAAACGCCAACTCTGGTCCGACACTGTTTTCGTTGGCACCCTGACCGGGGATCAAATTGCCTTTGACGACGTCACCGCGACCGCTCTTGTGGAAATACCACACGTCGTCGCGCGCAACCCATTTACCGTTCTTTTTCAAGTACGCGAACTGCTCCTGTCCAGCCGCGTAATCGAGATCCCCGTCCTTGCCCATCGCGATACGACCGTGACCTTGCATATTCGACTGGCCAGCCAGAATGAAGACCTTGACCGGCCGTTCTTTGTCAGACTGGGCCAGTGCTAGAGGAATGATGCCGACGTTCACTATAGCCAGCGGCAGTACGAGTGATGAGAATCGCCAAAACGTCATGAGTACGTCTCCGGAGAATCGAGCGGCGCGCTCGACAGGGCCCCAGATTTCGACCGGCAGGTCGTGCGTCGAGGAACACCATCTCGCCCGTGTCATTTACTTGTCCGTGTAGTATAGCAACCAATTGTCGTGGACAATCGCAAGCTTGCACTCGACGCCGTGATTTCGGCGCGCAATGTGCGCACGCCGTTCGATGAGCGGGCAAGGGAATCCAAGGTGCAATTGCCCGTTGAGGTGGGTGTCTCGCCGGAGGCGCCTCCCAAGACAGTTCCCATGTGCCGATTGGTCCTCTGCGGTTCTGTGTCTCTGTTTCATCAGCACGTCAAACAGCAGAGGTCATCTACGGACTCGGCCTCTTCAGCGTATCATGCGCTCTCGTGAATTGGCCACCACGTTGGTACAACCTCGTGCGAAATGACGGGACGGCGCGGCATATTCGCATCCGCGCGTATCGGTTGCGAGAGAGACAGCAGCAACATCGTCCCAAAAATGAACATTGAAATAATGAACCGTCGATAAACGGTTAGGATCCCGGTGAAAGGTGACGCGATCAGAACGGAGGCCAGACCACCCACATAAACGAGAACAACCAGCGCGAGCGCGAATGAATAAGTCTAAAGTGGTCGCTCTGGCATCGTTCCGTCGTAACAAAGCCAAGTGGCTATAGTCCCAGCGCAGAGAGGAGTGAAGATGACCGCAAACCAGAAGTCTGTCTCCACAGGCGATTCTCTGCGACGATTCGATTGGACGCATCTGCGGTCGAGCTGATTCCAGACATCTTGGACGAAGTCTCCGTACGTTTGGCTCGGGCGGCCCTGCGGAACATTGTCTTCAGCGACGTCGTCATGCGGCCGTGAGGTACGTGTTCTCGATCCACAGGTGGTAGCCATCATCTCGAAGGCTGTCTGTAACTGGACGAACTCTTCGGTGGAGCCTCCGGCGTCAGGATGAGCCGCCTTTGCGCGCTTCAGGTACGCACGCTTGATCGTGTCGAAGTCAGCGTCGTGTTCGACGCCCAATATCTCGTGTGGATTTGTCATCGTATAACTGTGCTGAAGGTATCCTGGAGACTCATCGTCACACGGATTCGTTGGATTGAATCGAGTTCTCCAGCATCCGGTTTCCTTCAACATGGGCACGTAAATCGACAACAGCAATACGTGCGGTTCCGTTGTACGCAATCGAATTGCGACCGATCGTGTTGTCGTGCGCGCCCATCATAATGGCCATGCCGACATGGTCGCTGCCCAGAGTGTCGCCGTTCACATCAAGTCCGATGTAGTTGCCGGCAACGACTGTATCGATGGCTGAGTTGTCGCTCCCGCCGGCACGGAGATAGATGCCGGAAATGTTCCCTGAGATGATATTGCGTTCGGTGGCAGTCTGGCGATCTCGAACGAGACCCATGGCTTTGCGCCCCCGCCTCACGACGAGTTTGCCATTATCGAGGTTACCCGCCGGAACGGGTCTCCCGATTTGGAACATGACGCAACAGACAGGTAGGTGACGTGATTCGTCGATGCAGAGACGTTCCTACTGTAAGCCTATGACGATTTGCCAGATAGTCAAGAAAAGTCGTAGTGCTTTGTTTCAATGGAAGTGAGGTAGGTTGTGTTCGTTCAGAAGGGGCAGTCTCGACGGTTTCCAAGCGTGGTGTTCTTTGGCGAATTCCCAGGTCGATTTGCTTTCGAAGGTGGCAGGACTGGGCGGTTTTGTGGTGTCGAGATCACACTATTCGGCGACGGAACGTAGGTGTCAGCTGGACCGACAAAAGGGGGATAAGTCCAATATCCCGTCAATTGGACTTATCCCCTTTTTTGTTTGGCGCCAGCATCCTTTAAAGGGTCACCTACCGACCGGATCCGTTGGAGGGCACAGAATACGTGTGGTATAACAGTGGCCTTGTGTCCTTATTGCCCGAATTCGTTATACCTCTCGAGAATTGCAGTTTTCCGTCAAAACGGATCTGTGAGACAGGATATTGATTCTCAGAAATCCAGAGGCCTGCCCCCGTACGGAGAAGAACAGATGAGCGAAGACCGCTCGGGAATTCAGAAACGAGTGCTGGTGCAGACTGTCGTGGAGGCAGGGACGACCGCTGGGGACGATGCGGGCTCTACGCTTGCGGTCAACTGGGTGTTTCCGGGGGAGACGATCGCTTTCGGTCGATCCGAAGAAGACACCCAGGTCACCCTCGCAAAGGACGCAAACATGTCCAAGCGGCATTTCGAGATCGCATTCGACGGAACAACCTGCCGACTGAAGGATCTCAATTCGGCCAACGGCACATTGGTTAATGGCAAGCGCGTGACCTCCACGACGCTGTCGCATGGCGACGAGATTTGCGCTGGCACGACGATATTCAAGATCGCATTTCTAGGCGAAGATGAAACCACTTGCGACGCTGAGGGTTCTGCCACACCCGCCGCAGGAATAGCAACACCCCTCGAACTTGATTCCAATCCCGTGGGCCCGCCTGCTGGGAGTGCGGAGCACGTCCGTCGGAAACCGGCGGATTCCCAGTTGCCAAGAATCGTGACACTCAGACTGCAGGCCAAGTCGTCAGCGAAGGATGGTGTCGAAGGGCGGAGCCGGCTTCTGGCTTGGATCCGAGCAGGGCAAAGCATCACAATTGGCAGTTCAGACGTGAACGCCGACTGGCAGATTGTCGATGACCCCAGAATCTCCCCATTGCATTTCCAGGTGTCCTTTGACGGCGAAACGTGCATCCTGCGAAGTTTGGATCCCAAAGAAAAAACTCAGGTCAACGGCGAGCCGGCAACCTCCGTCCGTCTAAACGACGGCGACACCAACCCATCCGCGGTGACATCACCAGCGGCGATCCCCATCGAGCCTTGCAAGCGACCGAGGTCGTCGTACGCAACGCCGGCAATGCTTCCTCGTTCGCTCATCTTCGGAACGCCACCTGCCGAGTGAGTTTCGTTTACGAACAACAAATTGGCAGTCGTGTCGTTGGTAATAAAGAGGTCGATCCCGCCAGTTCCGTCGACATCTGCGGCGAGCACTCCCATCCCCTTGCCGGCTCCATCTGGCTCTGCGATGCCTGCGCTACCCGCCTTTTCGTCAAAGTGGCCATCACCTCGATTGAGGTACAACCGGTCCTGTTGTCCTGGGAAATCGAGTGGTGAACATTGTATCAGTCTTCCGTTCACGCGACATTGCCTCGTCAAAGCATCGCCGCCAAGGTAGTTCACCACGTACAAGTCCGG
>JASLRF010000329.1 GCA_030744095.1 Pirellulaceae bacterium
GCTTGTTCATCGTCCCCTCCATGAGACTCTCTAAAAATCAACACACACTACGTCTCGGGAGGGTAATCGAAAACACCAAGCAACGGTATGTTATTAATCGGGAGTTGCCTTATTCCATCGCACGCTGCGTCGCCTCATTCCGGCGATTCCGCTTCCACCGGCGTTTTCAACAGACCTATCGAACTGATCGATGCTTCGATCTGATCACCAGGCTTCAGATAAGATCCCGTCGTGTGTCCGACGCCTTGCGCGGTGCCCGTCGATATGATGTCGCCCGGCTCCAGCGTCACGAAACTCGAGATGAATTCGATCACTGCAGCCACGGGAAAAATCTGTTGCGCCGTTGAGGCATCTTGTTGGACCTTGCCGTTGACGCTCAGCTTGAGATCCAAGGTCTGCGGATCCGGAATCTCGTCTGGCGTTGTCACGCAAGGTCCACAGGGGCAGAAGCTGTCGTGCCATTTACCATGCAACCAATCGAAGAACCCATCTTTGGCGCGTTCCTTACGCCCCGGATTCGGTCGAAATACGCGATTCGAAATATCGTTGATCACCGTATATCCAGCGACATAATCCAATGCGTCCGCTTCCGCGACACCCTTGGCTTTCTTGCCGATCACCACTGCCAGTTCCAATTCCCAATCGACGTGATTCGGCGAAACGTCCGGAATGATCACTGGCCGGCCGGGGTCGGTCAGCGTCGTGGTGGGCGGCTTCATGAACACATAGGGAAACGTCTCAGCCCGCTCGGCCGCGATGCCGCCCCCCTCTTCGATGTGTTTGGCGTAATTCCCGGCCAACAGGAATAGCTTGCGGGGACGCGGAATCGGTAACAATAGTTGAACCTGGTCGAGCGGCAACGTCGCGTCGTCAGGCAAATCGCACTGGTCGCTGGCCAGAAAGTCAGCCAGTTTCCTGGTCGTTTCGTATGCCGCCCCACCCGGTGGGAGAAAGTCGATCACACTATCGCCAATCGGCAGAACCGTGTTCTCTTTCGTGGCAACAGTGTGAGCTCGCGCGACCGATGACAATGGGATCACACGCTCGTCTTCGTAAAAGCCAACCCAATCACGATCGTTGAAACAAAATCGGCACAGACGCATGGTCACCTCACCCGAGTTACAGTTGTTTGATCATCTCGGCGAAATAGGTCGCCAGATTATTTTCTGATCTTGCGATCATTCGCCGCCGGATCTGGTCGTGTGGAAAAGCGATCCCGTTGGCTCCCCGCACGGCCGGCCGGCCATCCTTTTCGATCCAGGAACCACCCGAAGCATGAATCAACACCTCGCCCAGGTATGCCCCCCAAAGTCGTGTCAGCAGTTCGACGTTTTCGTCTGACTTACCGCCGGCGATCGCGAACTCCACCATGTCGATGTTCTCTTCCAATTCGGCTACGCTCGAAGCGGACATGCCGAGTTCGACAACCAGATGTTTGCGTGAAAACGTCTGCGCCTCCAACGTATCGTCTGCCATCTGCTCCGCCAACGTCGACATTGGGGCTCCTGTTCGGGGGGATGAGTTTTTGGGAAAGCTACCGAAGGCCGCGCGGTGTTCCGCTAACACCTTAACCGGGTTTATCGCGGAGGATGGACCACGTCAACCCGGTCAACTATCTCGATTGCCTGTTAGCTCGGCTGGCGGTTCTCGCTCCGGAGAGGGCGCGTTCGCCGTTGCGCAGGTCGATTTCCCAACGTTGTGTCGGCCCGGTGGCACCCATCTCTGCTGCCAGCCTCCGCAGCAACTGGATTTTCTGGGTAGTTGATGCTTCGCCGACGATTTCACGTCCCGGCGCACTCCCCCAGATAAACCGATGGCCACTCCGTGTGGTCAGTTCGTAGACGGCGGGACCGCTCGATCGAACTTCCGCAGGCGGCGCTACAATCGCAATTCCATGCAACTGCATCTGCTGCCAATTCCCTTCTACTAAGGCCGCCAGCTGCGCGGCACCCACGACGCGTGGATCGGGCCACGTCGTACCGACGGGACCCCAGGGAATCAACTCATCAATAGTGATCCGTAGCATGGGGATCGCCGCTTCTTGAAAATCCGTGGGAGGCAGCAACACAGCCTCGGCATCGATTGGCAAAATGCCACTTTCGTCTTGCGGCGACATCGAGCTGGGGATTTCCACCCAGGCGACGGGTCGACGGTAACGCAAGTCGACGTCGACTCGACCCTTTGGACCCTTGTTGACACGATTCACCTTGGCTACCCACGAATGCAGTTCGAACGCCCGAAAAACCTTGTAGGCCAATTCATGATCCAACGACGACAGTTCGCCCAAACTTCCATCACGAAACGCCTCGCTGCATACGTCCGCTTTGATCCAGGTTGGTTGTCGCGTCGCACTGATCTGGTCAACGCGAAGCGCGGTAGCGGTTTGAACGAGCGCCGGCTTCCCCCATTTCTTCCAGCCCAGGACACCGCCGATCGTACACGCCAGCAGCAACATCACACCCAGGAGCAGATTCGGCGAAATGCTGACAACCGGACCAAGCAGGGAGCCGATCCCGTCGCTAGTCGCCTTACCACTTTTCTTTCGCCTACTGCTAGCAGCCATCGTGTCCTCCGTAACAGCGAGAGCATACCAAAGCATCGCATATGGCAGAATCGCGATTTTCTGCCAGCGATGCCATGCAAGCTACGCAAAAGGAAGAAAGCAAGAAAAGTGGGATGAGAATGCCAAATAAAAGAAATGGCACGCATTACCAGATATCGATGGACGTTTCGAGCTCGACACCCAAACGATCTTCGACGCCGCTCTTGAGGAGTTCGATCAGGCCGCAGACGTCGTCGAACGTGGCACCTGGCTCGGCGATGATGAAATTGGCATTCTCGTCGCAGACGACTGCCTTGCCGACTCCGGATGAACGCAGCCCGGCATTCTCAATCAGGCTTGCGGCGCTCACGCCACCCACGTCTTTGAAAATGCAACCGGCGTTGTAAGTACCTTGTGGTTCGTTGGCCTTCTTAATGATCCAGAGCTTCTGTAATCGCTTCGTGATCTCGGCCGAATCGCCCGTTTCGAGTTCCAATTCAGCATTCAAAATGACCAATTCGTCCAAGCTACTGCTTCGATACGCGAATCGCAGTGCGTCGCGATCATGAACCACGATCTCGCCGGTTCGCTTCATCACGGTCGCGCTGCGAGTCCACTTTCCAATATCAGCACCACCAGCATCAGCATTGCTGCGCAAGGCACCGCCGACGGATCCTGGAATTCCGACCAACTCTTCGAGGCCGCTCAGTCCTTCGCCGACGGTGGCCGAAATCACGTGCCCCAGTTTGGCACCGCCACCTGCGGTGACGACGTTTCCTTGGACGTCGATCTGACAAAAGGCCGGTGCAGCAAGGTGCAATACCAGGCCCTTGACTCGTGTGTCGCGAATCAGCAGATTCGATCCACCGCCAATCACACCGATAGGCAGACCCGCTTCGTTGGCGCGAGCGACGAGCGCCGCCAGTTCTTCGACCGACGTTGGCTCCGCAAAGTACTCGGCGGGGCCACCCAGGCGAAACCAGGTGAAAGGTGCCAGCAATTCATTTTGCCGGACGATATGTTCATACCCGTCAAACAGGCCCATGGCAGCTCACTCGTCGCATCTGCTTTAAGAAGAGAGCACCGCCCCTAAAGGCAATGCGCACCACACGTTTGGCGATCATATGCCGGTATTTTGAAAGTGTCAACTTGGTCCATCACTTCTTCGCCACCTTCGCCCAGCTGTCACGGAGCGTGATCGTACGGTTGAAGACGAGTTTGTCGTCGGCCGAATCGGCGTCGACGCAGAAATACCCCAGCCGCTCGAACTGATATTGCGTGCCGGGCTTCGCACCAGAGAGACTCGGTTCCAGCTTGCAGTCCGTCAGGACTTCCAGCGAATCGGGATTCAGGTTGCTCCGCCAATCCTGCCCCTCTTCCACATCGTCAGGGTCTTCCTTGTGGAACAGATGGCTGTACAGCCGAACTTCGGCGTCGATGGCGTGTTCCTCGGACACCCAGTGGATGGTCCCTTTGACTTTGCGTCCGTCAGGTGCCGCGCCACCTCGTGTTTCCGGATCGTACGTGCAACGGATCTCGATCACTTCACCGGCGTCGTTCTTGGTGAAGTCCGTACAGGTCACAAAATAGGCGTTGCGCAGCCGAACTTCGCGGCCGGGCCCCAAGCGGAAGAATTTCTTAGGCGGGTCTTCCATGAAGTCGCTCTGTTCGACGTAGATCACGCGCGAAAACGGGATCTTGCGCGTGCCGGCCGATGGATCTTGCGGATTATTCGCGCCCTCGCATTCTTCCGTCTGTCCTTCCGGATAGTTTTCGATGACCACACGCAGCGGCTTTAGCACCGCCATGACGCGTGGGGCGTGCGCGTTTAAGTCGTCGCGCAAGCAGTGGTCCAGCAGCGCAATGTCCGTGACGCCGTCGAATTTGGTTACGCCGATCCGGTGGCAGAATTCGTGAATCGCGGCGGGCGTGTAGCCCCGGCGACGTAAGCCGGAGATGGTCGGCATCCGGGGATCATCCCAACCGGCGACCAGGTTCTCAGTGACCAATTCGAGCAACCGCCGTTTGCTCATCATGGTGTAGGTCAGGTTCAGCCGCGCGAACTCATATTGTTGCGGATGGTAGATTCCCAGGGCGTCACAAAACCAATCGTAGAGCGGGTGATGGTTTTCAAATTCCAGCGTGCAAATCGAATGCGTGATGCGTTCTATCGAATCCGATTCGCCATGCGTGTAGTCGTACATCGGATAGATGCACCATCTGTCGCCGGTGCGATGATGACTCGCGTGCATGATACGGTACATCACTGGGTCGCGGAGGTTTACGTTTGGATGAGCCATGTCGATCTTGGCGCGAAGTGTGCGGCTTCCATTTGGGAATTCGCCAGACCGCATCCGGGAGAACAGATTCAGATTCTCTTCGACGGTGCGATTGCGATGCGGGCTCTCCCGGCCAGGTTCGGTCAGTGTGCCACGATGCTCGCGCATTTCGTCGAAGGTCAGGTCACAGACAAACGCCTTGCCTTCGTTGATCAGCTGGACTGCCCAGTCGTGCAACTGGTCAAAATAATCCGATGCAAAGAACTCTCGGTCCTCCCAGTCAAATCCCAGCCAACGGACATCGGCCTTGATTGCATCGACATATTCCTGTTCTTCCTTGCTGGGATTCGTGTCGTCAAAACGGAGGTTGCATTTGCC
>JASLRF010000330.1 GCA_030744095.1 Pirellulaceae bacterium
CGCAGCGGCTCCCAACGCATGAATCTGATCGATGACTGGCTGGGGATCCTCGACCGCCTCGACATGAAAAGTGATGATATCCGCACCGGCATCGAAGAAATGCTGCACGTACCGCTGTGGTTCCTCAATCATCAAATGCACGTCCAACGGCATGTCAGTCAGCCGACGCAACGCTGACACGATCGGCATACCGTAGGTCAAGTTCGGGACAAACCGGCCATCCATCACGTCCAGATGCAGCGCTTTCACTCCAGCTTCTTCCAGACGCGCTACCTCGCGCTCGAGATTGCCAAAATCGCATAACAACAGCGACGGCAGGATGACCGGAGCTGACTCAAATAATGTGGATAGATGATTGCGTCGAGGCATCGTTGGGACGCGAAGAGAAAAGGAACTGGCAGAGAGTTGACAGCTTCAGGATATTGAGGTGGCCGACCACCGAGCAACAGTAATGTTTGGCTGCGTCGAAGAATCCGAATTTAGTGTGGGGGCCAATCGGCGAGATGTGAGAAAAACTCGCCACATCTTGAATTGTACCAAGCGCGACGAGCGGCGTCAGCATACCGTCTAGCACTTTGGGCGAGTGCAGGCCGCCACTGCCGAAATCGACAGAGACGTCGCAAATCACCTAGAACGCCGTAACTACTGACGGCTTAGAATCTTCTGTCGAATTCCTGGCTCTCCGGCAGCTCGCTGATGTCTTCCAGACCCATGATCTTCAGGAACCTTTCCGTCGTATGGTATTTGGGCCGTCGGGGTTTTTTATCGGGCCTTTCGATTCGGAGCAGTTGCCGTCGGACCAGCTGTGAGAGGATTCCGCCGCTAGGTCTTCCACGAGTTTCGTCGATTTCTTCGCGTGTTAGCGGCTGGCCATACGCAATAACTGCCAGAATATCGACCGCCGCCTGCGAAAGTCGAGCTTCCCGTACACTCCCGTAGAACCGATCGCGAAGATTTGCATATTCGTCTCGGATGTTCAGCAAGTATCCAGCACCCTGAGAAACGACCTCATAGGGGCACTCGAGCTCACGGTATCGATCATTCAAGTCGATCACCAACTCGTCGATTTCCCGAGGACTGACGCCGCGCATGAGGGCTGCAATACGTTTCGCCGTAAGTGGGGTATTTTCGGCGTTCCCAACGAACAGCACAGCCTCCAGAATACCCAACGGTGACACGTGCTCGTCCGCCTCGGCCTCGCCCGGCTTGGGCTCGTCAGCCTCGTCCTGCTCCTTCGGTGACTGACTGCTGTCGGCTGCCACAGCGGGATTGTTCGACCGCGCGACCTCACCGCCACCCACCAGTCCTGCATAGGCCGCCGTCAACGCATCCAGCGAAATCACTTCATCTGCGTCACCTTCGCCCGAACCGTCATCGACTTCGATGCCGTCCGCCGCATCTTCATTGGGTCCGCTCTGGTTTTCTTGGTCCACCATGTTGGCACTATAGGGCGATGGACTCGCCACCGGCAAGAGCGCTCACCAGCGTTTGGCGACTTCGGCCTTCATGAACGCCAGTCCGTCACTAGCAAGTTGCTCTTCACTCTCGTACATGCGACGCCAGATCTTGGTGGCAGCGGCCAGTTCCGGCAAGGCCAAACCAAACGCTTCGATCATCATCCAGCCGTCGTAGCCGACTTCTTTCAACGTGTCAAAATTCTCGGCCCAGCGGACATTCCCCTGCCCCGGCGTGCTCCTGTCGTTCTCGGAAATATGAACATGACAGAGCACATCGGCACACGAGCGAATCGCCTCGGCGATGTCCTTTTCTTCGATGTTACAGTGAAACGTGTCGTACATCACGCGACAGTTCGGGTGGTCAACCTCTCTTGCAAATCGCGCCGCGTCGGCGTGAGTGTTCAGCAGATAGGTTTCAAAACGGTTGAGGCATTCCACGCCCAAGGTCACACCTACGCTACCTGCGTGCTCGGCAACCTGCCGCATGCTCTCGACGCCCCACCTCCATTCGTCGTCCGTGGGGCCCTGGCCACTAAACAGCCCCAATGCCGAATGGTACGGCCCGACCAGATGCGTCGCGCCGGCTGCTGCGCAACAGTCCAGCGTGCGTTTGGTGCCATCGACTCCCTTGGAACGAATATCGGCGTTCGGGCTGATCGGGTTGTCTTCCTCGGTGCGGACGGTCACGGCCGTTCGCTCCAGCCCCAGTTCTGTCAAACGTTGGCCCCAAGCTGCATAGTCCAGATCCAGATTGAAAATTGGGACTTCGACACCGTCATATCCCATCGCTTTCAAGGACTCAAGTGTGGGAATCAGATCGTCGTTCAGCTCGCCCGACCACAGTAACAGGTTCATTCCAAATTTCATTGACTTCGCTCCTTGAAAGCTCGTACGAGGTTCTTCTTTACAAATGAGTCAAGTCTTCAGCGACGGGCACCGACCGCAGGTTGGTCGGGGAGCGGGTTGCTGAAATCGAGCGATAGCTCGCATCAGTCCGTGGCACAGCCTCGCTAAGTATCGTTGTTTGCGAGATTTGAACGCGTGATTGATGTGCACGCCAAAACGTCGCCGTTGATTTCACATTGCGGTTTCTCCCGCCAGCAACTCGTCCTTTCGTTGTTTCACCAGCTTCCGCGCCTGCGGGAAAAAAGACACGATCCGTTTGGGCAGCGGAGCCAAACGAACACGTCGCATGACGTTGTTCAGGCGAAACAGCAGTTTGTCATCCTCGCTGTAGTCGTACAAGAACCGTGCTGCGGAAAACCGTGGAATGAACATCGCCAACATACCGGTTTGGCATGTGATCATCTGATTCACGGTGGCGGCAATCTCTTCGGGCGAAACAGTTTCGATGGCGTCATAGTAGGCATCCAGTTGACCGGGCATCTGTTCAATCAACGCGGAATCCAGCAGCAGTTCCACCAGGATATGGCCTAGGAAACTTGGCCGAAATCCCGGATCCGGATCCAGCATTTCGCGAAATGCGACGGTAAACCGCAGATTCAACTCGGCAAATGCCCGCGTCTGGTGAAACCAATGATCGTCACGATGATGTTGCACGATCCCACGCGCAAGCGCAGCGGTCTCAGAATCTTCGTGATCCACAAACGGCAGAGCCAAGCGTTCGCGTGCACGCGATCGACGGTTGACCACGCTCAGCCAGTCCGGCACCGCTGTCCCAACCAAAAAGTGAGGATTCGCGAGGAAGCGGCGCCCGTGAGCAAAGTAGTTCATAAGCCCGCCAAATCGTCCTTCCTAGCCCACGTTGGTCCACTGAAGACTCTTCGCGCTGGACAATACGGCGTCGCACACTCGTTGCGTATCGAGGGCATCGCGAAAGGTGGGACCAGCCGGTTTACCCGTCTCCAGGCTTTCCAGGAAATCCTTGACTTGGTGCACAAAGCTATGCTCGTAACCAATCTGCAGTCCTGGCACCCACCAGTTGCCCATGTAAGGATGGTCGCCGTCAGTCACGTGAATCGACCGCCAGCCGCGCATGTCACCTTCAATCCGGTGATCGAAGTATTCGAGCCGATGCAGGTCGTGCAAGTCCCATTTGATCGACGCGTGTTCACCGTTGATTTCGAACGTATACAGTGCCTTGTGGCCGCGCGCGTAACGCGTGGATTCGAACAGTCCAAGCGACCCGTTTTGAAAGCGGCACATGAATGTGCACGCATCGTCAATACTAACGGATTCGACCTTTCCCGTCAGATTGTGCATGCGTTCCTTAACGAAGGTCTCCGTCATGGCCGTGACGTTGGCAATGCTGCCATTGATCCACAGCGCGGTATCGATACAGTGGGCCAACAGGTCGCCCGTAACACCGCTACCCGCCACGGCGGCGTCCAACCGCCACAGCGCGGCTCCACCCTGCGGCAGGCTGTCGTCGATCGTCCAGTCTTGCAGGAAATTTGCGCGGTAGTGAAAAATGCGACCAAGGTTTCCAGACGCGACTATATTCTTGGCCAGCGTCACTGCCGGCACGCGTCGATAGTTGTACCAGACGATGTTATCCACACCCGCTTTCTCGACGGCCTGGCACATTTCCTCGCCTTCGGCGGAATTCATCGCCAGAGGTTTTTCGCAGAGGATCTTCTTGCCTGCCTCGGCACACGCGATCGCGATTTCCTTGTGCAGATTATTCGGTGTGCAAATATCGACGGCATCGATGTCATCGCGGGCAATCAACGCGCGCCAATCCGTCTCGATCGACTCGTATCCCCAGTTATCCGCAAAGGCCTTAATCTTCTCGGCATTCCGTCCGCAAGCCGCTTTCAAAACTGGTCGATACGGCACGTCGAAAAAATCATTAACGCGTTTGTAGCCGTTCGTATGCGCCCGGCCCATAAAGCCGTAGCCAATCATGCCAATGTTCAGTGGTTGTGTCATGAATCTCTCTCTCAACTTTTGGATAATGACGCGCGGCAGAAGGATTCCATTCGCGAGGCAGGCCCAGCGCGCATCGTCTTTGTCACGCTTCGTTCCACCCGTGCGCATCGCGTACTTTGATCATGGCGTCCAGGATTGTGTTCCAGGTGTCTTGTGTCTCGAGCACCGAGTTGGGGAACATGCAGCCGTCCCAACAAATGTGCTGCATCCCACGTGTGGATGCCTTGTTCAGCCAATAACCGGAGGCATCCACAATGTTCAATTTGCCATTGGGGTCATCAGCTTGGCAATGACGGCCAGTATTGTCGTGAGATCCGGTGCCATGAACCGAGCCGTCATTCTGCGCCACATGGAAGTCAATCGTCCATGGTCGCAGCGCGTCGGTCATCGTGGTGTATGCCTCGTTGAACTCTTCCTGGCTGTAACCTTCCTGCAACAACGCGTGCTCGGGCGCGTTGTAACCCAATAGATAAAGATACGTGTGAGCCAGGTCTGACTGAAAGCCAACGGTCATCGGCAGGTCCACGGTCTCCAGCAAGTTCAACATTGCTTTCCAGGAGTGCATGCCGGCCCAGCAGATTTCGCCTTCGGCCGCCAGGCGTTCACCATGATCCGCGGCAACGCGAGCTGCCTCGCGAAATGTCTCTGCAATCACCTTGGTGTTGGCCTCTGGATCCTTGGCCCAGTTTTCTGGGCTATCGGCCGAGTCGATCCTGATCACGCCGTATTTGCGCACACCGTGTTCGTTAAAGACCTTGGCGATGCGACAGGCCTTTTCGACGGCCAGCACGAAATTCGCTCGATCTTCGTCCGATCCCATCGCACTGCCGCCTACCGTTCCGGGCCACACCGGGGCGACCAGCGAACCGACCACCAGTCCTTTGGCGGCGATCTTGTCGGCGATAGCTTTCAATTCATCGTCCGTCGCATCTGGGTCGGTATGCGGATGAAACAAGAAGTAGTCAATACCATCAAATTTCTGACCGCCCACATCGGCGTTGGCCGTCAGTTCCAACATTCGATCCAAACAGATGGGCGGATGGTCAGTGCCGTCTTCCTTACCAACCAAGCCGGGCCACATGCCGTTGTGAAGCTTAGGAAATGAGTTACTCATATCGATCCTCGTAACCTGGTCGTTGAATGAAAAAGTCACTGCCGAGGCTGGCAACGGAAACGAGACGCGTTGCCGAGGTCTTGCCAGTGAGAGGCCTATGCTTGTTTGTAGTCACCGACGTTGGGAACTTGGTCGAACGTATCTGGGCCGAAATAACGCAACCCTTCAAGCGGTTCGCTGCCGGTGTTCTCAAATTCGACACCCGCCGTGGCCGCCTCGTGACTAATGAAAACCTCGTCTTCGGTTTCCGCGCCAAAGCGAATCATCGCCGGTGTCTGGAGATTGAGCTTGCCCATGCGGCCCTTGCCTTGGACCGTAATCCAGCCGCTCGCACCACCATCCCTGATCGTGCATTTCGCGCCCGGCTGTAGCGTCAAACGCCGAGCGCTAAACAGCTGCTTGCCGTCTACACGACCATAGACAATCCAGTCGTCGACCCAGCCGTCACCCGAATCCGCCGTGATCGGTTCCAGATAATTGTTGTCCTTGAAATCGGGATCGACATTCTTCTCCCAATCCAATTGGCCCACAATGAAGTCCAAGTCCTGGTGCTTCTCTTCGGGCATATCCTTGACCAGCAGCGACCACGGAACATAACGTCCTTCGACAATGTTCTGGTACATCCCAAAGACATCGCTCCCCCACTGAGGCTCATAAGTACACAGCGACCCCGGCGCGTGCAGCACGCCAGGCGGGATCAACCAACCCGTTCCGCGTTTGAGACGGTAGGCTTTGGAGAGATCCAACATACCGTTCTCGCCGTTATTCCAGTTCTCAAGGCACTTGCGCACTTGAGCCTTCGTTGTACCCGGCTCCAATCCCATAAACGTGTAAGGGAAATTGTTGTCACAGTTGTTGTACTGGGGAGCGAAGTAATAGCTCTCCGGCTTACCCTCTTGATTGACCAACTTGGCGTCTTCGAACCGTTGATGCATGTGATGGGGAATCGGCCCCATATTGTCGAAGAACTTGGAATAGACGGGCCAGCGCTGGTATTTGTCCCACAGCGTCTTGCCGATCAGCCGGTGGCCTGCTTCGGCCACGGCATCCTTCAACATAAAGTGCTGATCTTCAAACAGACAGAAGCTCTGGCCTTCGTGCCAGACGCGCCCTTCGTTGGCCGCGTCCGTGGTGCTCGAAAACCATCGCTCGTCAATGCCACCACGCTCCG
>JASLRF010000331.1 GCA_030744095.1 Pirellulaceae bacterium
AACGACCCGAAACGGTCATCGTCCGGATATCATTGCCTGCCGGAGTCTGGACTCGAACAAACAAGCCATTCAGACTGTTTTCGGCGACGAAGTTGCCATGGATATCCGGCCCAACACGGGCATAGTCCGATGTGAACGCGATCCGCTGATGGCGCGGCGCATGAAAATTCGTTTCCTCAAAGCTGTTCGGGCTGGCCGACATGGCCGCGTCGGCACTGTGCATGATCGCGTTGTGCGCGATCGTCGGACGTGTGTCCGTAATCTCAATTGGAGCCACCACTTGAGGCACCGAATTAATGACGACGTTACCTCCGCCAAATCGCATATCCGCATTGGCCACGTAGTTCAGGAAGATGCCCTCTTCGTCGTACACGAAGTTACCGTCCGCGCGATCGATGTCGTCGCGGAACTGGAGGCCTCCCCAGTCGCCAGGCAACGGAGTGGTGGTGAACGGGAAACTGTCTGAGCCGATGGTCTCGTCTTCGTACGACGTGAAGTAGACGTTGTTTCCGGGAACACCCAGCACCTGCAATGCGGCACCGCTACGGTCGATGCCCGGCGCGGAGCTACCGACGCCGATGTGGGCGCGACGCAGCTTGAACACGGTACCTTCATCAATCATCACCGTAACGCCTTGCGGCAATTGCAATGATCCACCGTCGGCCAATTGACGCCCCAAGCTGTCGAAGCCGATCTCATACGCTTGACGATCCGTCAAAGTCGCGACGTCACCATCCGTATCGTTACCGACGATGCGAATGATGTCGTCCGGATGCGCGGCCGCGAATGCGTTGATGGTTGTGGCACTGGCAATGTTGTTGAACGGTTTGGCCAGCGAACCATCGGGATTGGGCGCTGCCGTCTTATCGACGAAGATGGTCTTTCCGCCAAGTTCGATGCCGATCGAATTGTCGCTTAACGTGACAAGCCGTTCGCCCTGGAGGGTCACTTCGGCCCCAAACGCAGTGGCGGACACAGAAAATCCGGCTTCGTTGTCAATGGCGTTGGCAATGGCCTGGGCCACCTCCATTCGCGACAATCCCGCGATAGACACGGGTCGATTGCCGGCACCAAAGCTGCCGTTGCGATCCAGTTCGAATCGGCGAATCGCCCCTAGACTGTTCGTTACCGTGATGACCTGACCGTCGACCAGCCGATTTCCGTCTGCCGTGAGGTTCAGTGTGCGGTCGACGTTTTGTGTGCGAAACCAGAAGTTGTAGATTCCACCCGGGACGCCATCCGCGTCGCCGTCGAGTGGCGTGCTAGTGGTCAGTTTGGCATTTTCCGAGGTGTCAAATCCTGACGCAGGCAAGTCCGTGTTGTCGGCATCGATGATGCTGAACTCAGCATCGGGACGAAACGCCAAACGAAGATCGTAGTTGCCTTCACTGGTGCCTCCGATACCGGTGTCCTCGATCACTGGGTCGTAATTGTCGTTGCCACTGGCGGAGACACCAACGTAGTACGTGCCAGGTCCAAGCTCGACCTCCAGGTACGAGTCTTCGCTGTAGTAGTCGTCGTTTCGCGCGATAAGTTCGCGGCCAATGATGACGCCATTTTCATCCACGATCTCGCGGAATAATGACATCGTGGTGTCCAACAAACTGGAATCTCGCTGCCGTTCGGCGATTGTCTCCGCCGTGAAGACACCGGTCTTACCGTCAGCCACATCGATTGTGAACTTGTACAGATCGATGTCTTTACCTTCAGGACGGAACAGCCTCTGCAAATGCACGATGTCCTGATCGCCGGGAATGATCCCTTCGCGATTGTTGTCGAAGGCCAGATCCGAATCCGCTCCGAGCAGCGTGCCGGGTGGCAATTCCAATGCATCGCCAAGCCCCAGGAAGCGGGCAGTCGCTTGAGCCGTTTGTTCGAACCACGAGAACTGCAGCGGATTGTCGCTCAACCCACGCTCGTCATTCCAGAATTCACTGCTGTCCATAATGATGGCTTGGCGAAAATCCGGATTGGCGGCATCGCCGACATTCACGCTGCCTACCAATCCCGTCGTACCACCTGGACCGGAGGGGACGAACGGATTGATGGCCCGCATGTCGCCAGTGGCGACAATCACCGCTGTCGTGTCGTTCTCGTCCGTGGTTTCGACGAACTGCAGGCCGGCGACCTGGCTGTACGTTTCAAAGATTTCCCGAGCTCGGATTTGCTGAGTGTTGGTAATCAGGTTGAAGGCTGGTTGCAGGCCGCCTTGAATGTCGGGAATGGTTCCATAGATGTTGCGGAAGATGTATCGGATGGTGGCAACGCCGGGGTCGGTGTCCTTGTTTCCACCTTCGATATGTTCGTCGCCGACTCCACTTTCAGAGATCGCTCGATGGCCTGGTTCGTCTTCACTGCCTGGAAAATCCAACTTGTACAATTGCGGGTCGATGGATGAAGACACCACGACGCCTTGCGTGGTCAAACCAAGACCGCTGACCGCACCTTCAAAGGTCACACTGCGATCACCGGACAAACGAACCAAATTGCCATTGGTAGTCGCCGTCACTCCAAAGCCTTGCGTACTGTTGATGGCGTCAGCGATTGCGTTGGCAATATCAACTTGCGTGTCGGCCGCCGTGAACGGAATCGGTTGATTCGAGAGAGGATGAATCGTGTTGTCATCCAGTTCAAACGTCTGGGATACACCGTCGCGGTCCACCAGGGTGATCCGCTGGCCATCCACCATATCCGGTCCGTTGCCGGATACTTCAATGACCTGTCCGCTGTCGAAGATACCCCCAAGATCTGTTGCCGTTTCAAAGCTCGAGCCCAGACCAGTCAGTTTGATCGTGAAGTAGTCAGCAACCGTTCCACCGACGACTTGGCCGGCATTACCGGAGTCGATTGACGCGGTCACCAACGCCGCAGCGCGACCATCGCCATTGATCGCATCCACCACATCTTGCGCCGTACTGATACTCGTGACGTTCGTGTTCAATTCGATCAGAATGCGATTGTCGCGGACCAGTACCGATGGTGGCACAGAAGGTCCCATGTCTCGATTGGTAATCACCACCTGAATCGCCGTGCCGAATTGTTCGGATACTTGCTCGGTCGATTCGAATTTGACTTTGACGCCACCGAACGAATTGAAATCGGTCGTCGCGGCCACTGTGATCGGCACTTGAACAGGAGTTGCCGGCTTGGCTTCGTCCGTTCCCACGCGCAAGCGGAAGACGCCGGGGCCGATCGGTGTTTCAAATTGCTGAAGCCCCGTACCGGTTCCGACGAAACTGACCGGCGCGCCATCAATCGTTGTCGACAGTTGAAACGTGTCGTCGGTCTTACTCACGACGAAGTAATCGGTCAAACCAAACAGGCCGACCGGCAACGAACCAGAACTGGAAAGACGCACGTGATCGCCGTTGACCAAGTGGTGGTTAGTGCTGGTAAATACACTGGTGACAGGGTTGGCCGTGTACGCTTGGGTGCGCTGGAGTTCGTCCAGGTTCGCTTCAAACTGCAGAACCGCCGTATCCAAGTTCGAGTCATATCGCACGGAACTCGGCGTGAAAACAATGTCGTCCGTGTTCTCAACCGTTTCACGGGTGAAGAACAGTTTGTAGAAGTTTGGGTTGGCCGCCGTGTTGACAAATTGGTCGATCCCCAGTTCAAAGCCCGAGATGTTTGCCGACAACGTGACTGTGGCGTCGCCGTTAAACGTTAGCTGCCGGCCGTTCGCTTCTGCGGTCACACCAAAGTTGGGCGTTTCGTTGACTGCTTTCGCCAAAATCTCCGCCATCTGCTCGGCCGTCGTTTCACTGGAAAACGTAACCGGCAACGCACTGCTATTGAGGCGCGAGCCATCGCTGTCTAGTTCGTACACGCGGGTCTGACCGTCAACCGTTTCAATCGTCACGCTGTGTGTATCGACGAACTGGTCGTCAGTCACCACGACATCCGGCGCGAACAAATCGTCCTGGCCGAAGTGTACGACGATTTGATCCCGGTCCTGTTGGAGCACACCACCGACGCGAGTCACCGGTTGAGGCTGAACCGCCGTAACCTGCGGGGCCAAATCGAGCTCAAAGAAGATCGGAGACTGATCTGTTCCGCTATCCACGCCATCTTCCGTCAGGTCGCCGAACGCGCAACCAGTGAAAATCTGCCCGTTGACGTTGTACGTGCAGCCTCGTTGTGTATTGCGCAAAGCCAACAATGGATGATCGCCAAAGACATCAATGCGATACAGATCATCTGGCAATGTTTCAGCAAAACGAACGATGATCTCGTTTTCGTTGGGGGCAGCCGCGGGGCCGATGAACCCGGGCGTAATTACGATGTCGTTCGAACCATCGAGCATGATTGGCGCAAAGTTGGCGGGTAAGACCGAGGCCACATCAGTATCAGGATTTCCGCTGTCGATCTCCGCCACAATCAAGGCGCTAGATTCCAAATTCGAGTTGATCGCATTCACCAAGTCGAGCGCCGTCGATTCGTTGAACGGATTCGTATTCAGACGTGCCGAGATCTGGTTGCCATTGACCGTAATCGTGGGCGCGCCAGCGGATCCCTGGTTAGTCTTGGTCAGATTGATCGTGATGCCGTTTTGATCGGCGCCCAATCGGACCGCTGTAAACTTGACAACAACGGCATCGTTCGTGGCCAAATCGGAAGTCGTCGATGCAGCCTCGAAATCTCGATCGAGCGCACTGCGCGTGAGCTGAATTCGACCGGGATTGATCCGCAGGTCGTCGGCAGAGAACCGCTGATTCTCGTCGAATTTGAAGACCAGCTCTTGCGGCGCCACATTGCGAATATCGGTCCGGTCGAATCGCAAAAGCGAATCGTTGTTGGGCTGGATCCCAATCAGTTGCGGGCCGACGGCCAACAGTTCGCGACGCTCCAGGGATTCCAGAAGCAACTTGCGCTGTTGTTCTTTATTCTGCAACGACTTGCGACGTTTTCTGCGGGCGGCAAACGACGATGAATGACGTCGGTTGGACATGAACCAAGCCTCAGAAATGTGAAGGGTGCCTGAGCGAAAGATTATGCAACCCGGGGGATCTAGGTCGTGGTACGAAACGCACGGCCAGATGTGGAAAATGGGTTCCAAATCTGCGTTCAGGACAGCTCAAAAATTACGTAAACTCATAAACCTTGGGGGATTCTAGCGATTATAGTTGCTCAAGAAGGTGTTGCAACAAAACTGCTATGCACGCTTCTTAATTTGCCTAGTTTCGCAACGCGACCCAAGATTTCCAAAACGACAGGTACAAACTGAACTCCATCTGCAATCAGCCAACACGGCCATATCTGCTTGAATCCCTCCACTTAGGGGATTTATGGCCCGCAACACAACGCGCCAGCCTCGGCGCACCACGGCCCTCTCTACTGACGCGAGTTGGCGAACTTCAGTTCCCAAATCTTCCGGAAGTGCCATGGGATGCCTTGGCCATTGGGGGAACTGCCCAGAAACAGGCCCCACGCGCTACTCGGCCAGCACTTCCCCAATGCTACGATCGAGGATCGACACCATTTGGTCGATTTGATCGGCGGTGACCACAAGCGGTGGACCGAGGGCCAGCCAATGCGGGTCGAAGCGAGTGAGCAGTCCATTTTCCAGTGCCCGCCGACCGATCCGCTGGCCGATTGGGGGGTCGAAGCGACGTTTTGATTCGAGGTCAGAAACGAATTCGATTCCCTGCATCAACCCCTTGCCACGAATGTCGCCTATCACACCATACTTCCCAAGTGCCTCCAGCCCAAGGCGAAGACGTTCGCCCATGGCAAGCGCGTTGGCACAGAGATCGCCTTGGATGATCTCGTCCAGAACGGCCAGGCCGGCGGCGGACGACATCGGATTCCCCTCGAAAGTATGTCCTTCGACAAAACCGGGATTGACGGCTGAATCGCCCCAGAATGCATCGGCGATCGGCTGCCGACACAACACCGCTGACAGCGGCGCATACCCGCCGCTCAGACCTTTTCCCAGACACAGCACGTCTGGGAGGACGTCGAATGTCTCAGCCGCAAACATCTCGCCGGTGCGGCCCACTCCCGTGATAATCTCATCAAAGATCAGTAGCACGTTGTGGCGATCGCAGATCTCGCGCAACGCAGGTAGATATTCTTGTGGCGGTTCGATGATCCCACCGGTGTGCCCAATCGGTTCAACCATCACCGCTGCCACCGTGGATGGGCCCTCCATCTCGATCACATCGGCAACCAAACTGGCGCATGTGATGTCACAGTTTGGATATTCCTTGCCGAATGGGCAGCGATAGCAGGTTGGTGGAAAGACGTGAACGAAGCCGGGTGAGAGCGGTTCGTTTACGGCACGTCGGGATGCCAGGCCACCGGCGGACAGCGATCCCATGGTCGAGCCGTGCCAGGATTGGTAGCGCGAGATGATCTTGAATTTGGTCGGGTTGCCGACGATCCGATGATATTGCCGCGCCATTTTGACGGCAGCTTCAGTTGCTTCGGATCCGCCTGAGAGCAACTTTACTGCGCCCAAATCGCCCGGCGCAAGGCTAACGAGGCGGTTGGCCAACTTGACTGCCTCTGGATTTGAACCGTGCATCACCGGTGAAAAGGCCATTGTCTCCATCTGGCGGCGGACGGCATCGATTACGCGCCGATTATTGTGACCGACACTAACGACATAGATTCCGGACAGACCGTCCAGGTATTTCTTGCCGGCAACGTCCCAATAGTGCACTCCATCGGATCGCGACATGATGAGCGGATCTTGGACGAACTCCGACATTTGAGCGCGCACAAAGATCTTTCGCAGAAACTGTTCTTCCGTTGTTTGCGCGTCTGTCAAGCGATCGAGGGACGCTGCTGATTGTGGATTAATTGGGGTATCGCTCCTATAGTTCGAGATACTCTTCCAGTGCTTCTCGCATCACATTGGGATCGGTGTCGACACCTGTCCAGATTTTGAAGCTGATCACGCCTTGATTCACCAGCATACCGAGGCCGTCGAGCGTTTTGCAGCCGCGCTGGGAGGCTTCTCGAAGGAAGATCGTCTGGGGCGGATTGAAGATCACGTCGGCCACAACCATTTTGCTCGTCAGCGTTTCGTAATCCAATGACACGCGCGCGGTGGCGTCACCCAACCCGATCGACGTGGCATTGATCACGATATCGACACCCTCTTCGACGCCATAGTCACCGTCCCAGGGGACGAGCTTCGAGGTTACTTTCACTCGCTCGCTCAGCAGATCGACCAGCCCTTGTCCTCGCTCGGCCGTCCGATTGACGATGGTGATTTCAGCGACGCCGGAGAGGCCCAACTCGACGGCGATGGCCCGCGCGGCACCGCCCGCCCCCAGAATGACAACTCGCTTGTTTGTGGGATCGGTCACGTCACGGAGCGACTCGACAAATCCCTTTCCATCCGTATTCTCGCCGCTGAACTTGCCGTCCACGCGATGGATGCAGTTCACAGCACCCATTAATTCGGCCGCCTCGCTCAATCCGTCCAGATGCGCTATCACAGCCACCTTGTGTGGAATCGTGAAATTTCCGCCTCGAAATCCCATGGCTTGCATGCCGGCGACCCCGGCTGGAAGATCTTCGGGCCCAACTTCCAATGTCAGGTATCGCCAATCCAAGCCGGCCGCGGCAAAAGCGCGTTCCATCATGAACTGAGTGGGATTTCCAGCGACAGGCTGGCCCATGCAACAAACGATGGCCTGCAGAGAATCGTCCGACACGTGAGATCTCCGTTCCGTACGGGAGTGCGAAAGGCTGACGTTGCGGCTTGGACCCCGCAATGTCTAAAGCGAGTGGTATATTCTTAAGAACGGTTGCTTGGTTTGCAACGCCGGGCAATCTCGCTGAATATTGGACTTGCCCGTAGCGGCCTGCTGTTTTGAGGGAAATCATGAAGATTCAGCCGAGTATTTCATGAAGCCGTCAATTGTCATCCTGGTATTGCTGATCGGTGCACTCGTCCTGGGCGACATTGCTGCGGTGATGTATGTCGATGCGACAAACCAGCACTGGCCTGATCTTCCCGGCATTATTCTGCTCGGCATGGCCTTCGGTCAATTAATGCTGCTTTCCGCCTGGTTTGTCTTTGTGCGCTGGAATATCGCGATGCGCGTTCTGATCGTGATCCCCGCAGTCTTCGGATTGTCACTCGTCGCTGCCCTGGCAACCGATGGTGCCAACGAGATCAGTCAGTGGTTCGCCATTCTGCTCGTGGCGTTCTGCACGGTCGCGGTCCCCACGACGATGGTGAGATTTCTTCGGTGGCAGATCCACCTGGAGGGTCAATCACGATCCGCCACCGGAATGACGGTTTGGCAATTCTCCATCTGGGGCTTGCTCTCGGGAACGACTGCCGTGGCCATTGTGTTGGGGACAGCGAGGCAGGTCGAAATGCCATTACTTGTCGTGGGCGAAGCGGTCGCCTTCTTCGGCTGCGTTGCCTTAACCGGGCTGTTCGTCTTTTTTGTGCCAATGGGAATCAGGCGGCTCCATCTCGCCGCAATCGTCACTGTTTCCGTAGTGTTCGTTGTTTGTCCCTTAGCCGGAATGCTGGTCGGCGTAACTGGGCTGCCGCCAAAGGAGCATCCTCTACAGTGGGCTTTGTTCGGTTTCTGTTACGGCGCGACGATTGCCATCGCTGTGCTGGCATTGCGGATCGCCGACTATCGCTTGTCACGCATACCTCTTGCCACACCTGCAATGGAAGACACAGACGCGGAAGACGATGCGTCGGTTGACGTAATGCCCTCAACCAAGCTACCGATAAAGATCCAATTTCCTGAGGTGCCAGATGTCGCAGCACGGCACCCGTCTCTTTCGATCCACCTCCCGTCCGAAGACGACTGAGGTTCTCTTCGCCCTTTACGCTTGGGACGATTTTCTTCTTCCGCGGAATTCGTTGCGACCAGCAGGAGCGGGTTGAAGAAAACCGAGCGCTCGCCCTGGTGGCGGGGCGGCCGTCCCTTGACACATCTAGTCTCGTACACGGTAACCAAGCTCATGCAGCGTCTGCCGAATCCGGTCGGCATGGTTGCCTTGAATCTCGAGCGTTTCGTCCTTGACGGTTCCGCCGGCGCCGCAACGAGTTTTCAAGTGAGTGAGCAACTCGGCAAGGTCGTTGCCCTCGGCCGGCAACCCGCGCACGACGGTCACTTGTTTGCCCCGCTTGCGTTTTTCTACCGCCAGTCTCGCCGTCTGTTTTTCTGGCGCAATGCGCGGAGGTGGAGGAGCCGCGGCGGGCGGGCAATTGCACACGGATTCCAGATCACCGCACTGCTCGCACCGTGGAGGCCGGTCCAGTGGTGTGCCTTCAAACAATCGCATGGTCGATTCCATCAAGCCGAGAGCACCGGCGGTTAGGGCGAAATGAGCTGGATCCGACGTTGACCGTCAGTAACACTCCCTTTTCTTCTCGCTTTGACGCGTACGTATGGCGGCACAAAATGACTGCGATGCCCAAATGTGCCGGCGGCCGCTTCCAGTCTAGCGTGTTTCGGTTCGGCCAGGTCTTCAATCACGAATCCCGCTCGGCACATCAAACCCAGTAGTTCGTCCCACCGATGTAGGAATTCCAACGTTCCTTCTTCGCGATGTTGGCTCCCGATCACCGGCGGAAGCGGCTCGCTACGAAAATACGGCTCGATCAGTTCATAGCCGCGCCGCGAAGGCACGACGTCCGCCTGCAGACTGCCAGGTTGCTTATGCTGGCTGATGTACAGTCCAGCGTCGCGCAGAACCCGCGCGACTTCCTGATAGACCGGCGCGACGTTCGGAACGTAGCAGGTGCTGACCGGATGTACGACCAGATCAAATTCGCCATCAGCGAACATTGACAAATGATCCATCGACGCCTCGATGGTCCGCAGATCCAGCTTCCGCTCCTCAGCCACACGGCGATCCAACTCGAGCATCGCCGGACTGATATCCACAACCGTCACGCGTGCGCCGGCCGCGGCGTACAGCGCGCCGTGCTTGCCGCCACCGGACGCCAAACAGAGCACGTTTTGGCCACGAATATCTCCTCCCAGCCAGCCGATTCCATCCACCTTACGGAGTGGATCGAGGAAATCTTCGTCAGGCGCGGGGCGCGTGAACCGCTGGTTTTCACGAACCAGGGTGTCCCAAGCGCGGCGATTATGTTCGTGAGCGGGGGTGGTCGGGTCGGGTCGATTCATGGTTGCTACTCCGTCGGATTCTAACAATAACCTCTCAATAAGTATGCAGCCCACTTGATGCTGGTGGGTCGATGTCGCGAGAATCTACAATTCCCCGGACGACAATCACCACGCTGACCATGATCTGTCGGCGAACCGTTTGGTTGCTCGCCGCACTGTTGACCCCACCAGGATTCTCACCATGCTTCTTTTTGACGCGCACCTTGATCTTTCGATGAACGCGATCGAATGGAATCGCGATCTGACTCGTCCGCTGGACGAGGTCCGTCGTCGCGAAATGGGAATGAAGGACAGGATCGATCGCGGGCTGGGAGTATGCACTTTTGAGGAAATGCGTCGCGGCAACATCGGGATTTGTGTGGCCACGCAGATTGCTCGCTACGTCAGCAAAGAGAATCCGATGCCCGGTTGGAATAGTCCGGAAATTGCCTGGTCGATCACCCAAGCTCAGCTCGCCTGGTACCGTGCCATGGAAGAGGCTGGACAACTGACACAGATCACCGACGCCGATGGCCTGAATCGACACGTTGCCTTGTGGGAGAACGACCCGCCCGTTGACGCACCCATCGGATATATCCTCAGTCTTGAAGGTGCCGATTCCATTGTCACATTGGGACACCTGGAGCGAGCCTACGAGTACGGTTTGCGAGCCCTCGGACCGGCACACTATGGCATCGGTCGCTACTCGCCTGGCACTGGCGTTGAAGGGGGTCTCACGCCGATGGGCAGGGAGTTGGTGGTCGAAATGGACCGGCTCGGGATCATTTTGGACGCCACGCATCTGACGGACGAAGCCTTCTGGGAATCGCTCGATTTGTACTCGGGGCCTGTCTGGGCAAGCCACAACAATTGTCGCGCGCTGGTCCCCGATCAGCGCCAGTTCAACGACGAACAGTTGAGAGCATTGATTGATCGAGATGCGGTGATCGGAGCCGTCTTTGACGCTTGGATGATGCACACTGGCTGGCAACGAGGCACGACCACGCCCCAGCAAGCCGATCTGAGGATCGAACGCATCGTCGACCATATCGATCACATCTGCCAACTGGCCGGCAGCGCGAGGCATTGCGGCATCGGATCGGACCTGGATGGCGGGTACGGCACAGAGCAAACGCCCTTGGATCTGCAGTCGATTGCTGACTTGCAGAGGCTAACGACGATCCTGGCGGATCGTGGCTACAGCCAGGAGGACGTGGAGGCTATCATGCACGGAAATTGGATTCGCCGCTTGAACGAAATCTGGAGCTGACGTCGATGAAATTGGCAAAGATCCGCCTGAATACCGGTGCGATTGCGGTAGCAATCGTTGACGTCGGTAGCGTCACACCGTTGGACCTGACCGAGGGCATTGAGACGTTGACCCAGATTCTGGAAGCTGACACACCTGCAGCGCTGGTCGAATCGTTGCCGCGCGAAGCCACCTTGGCAATTTCCGATGTCGAACTGTTGCCACCGATTGATCAGCAAGAAGTGTGGGCAGCTGGCGTCACGTACCGGCGCAGCAAGACGGCGCGAATGGAAGAATCCGAAACTGCCGCCTCCTGCTACGATCGCGTCTATGAATCACCTCGTCCAGAGCTATTCCTGAAGGCGACACCACACCGCGTCTCGGGCAACGGCCAGCCACTGCGAATCCGCGCC
>JASLRF010000332.1 GCA_030744095.1 Pirellulaceae bacterium
GATCAGCAGCGCTCTCTGCGTTGGCCGAGGACGGGTCGACGCCCGCGGTTCGCGAGAATCGCAGGACCGTGAGTTTCTGGGGCGTTTCTCGCAACATGGCCTGAGTGCCAATGTTCTGCAGCGCCCGCGACGCCCGATCAAAAGCAGTTGTGCCCCCGACACGATCTGTCATCGAGAAGCTGTCGTCCAAGATCACATAGTGGTGCGTCGCTGTACCACCAAACAACGAAAACCACTCGCGCTGCGTGATCCACTGCGCCAGCATCGCCACGATAATCGCCACGGCGGCCATCCGCGACAATAACAGCAACAGTTGCTTGAGCCAGATCCAGGTGCGATGCCGCTTGTAGCTTTGCAGCAGAAAGTCCATGGCAGCCCACTGCACACGCCGCCGTCGCACCAGATTGATCAGGTGGATCAGCAACGGCACGAGTGCCAGCAGAAAACCCCAGGTTAAGGCTTGATGGACAAACTGCATAAGGTCAACGGTTCACAGGTAGGTGTTTGACGCCAAATTCGGCGATTGTCTCAATTGCGACTGTGCATTCCCAGCCGAGAACATAAGTACTTTGCCAAAGCGGCATCCAGCGGTTCGCTGGTGCGAATCAGGGCGTAGTCGATCATGTTGCGGGCACAGTCGCGGCGTATCTGTTCGAGGTACTTGTTCAGTGCGTCGAGGTAACCGTCACGGAGCGCTCGGGGATTGCAGTTCAAGTGGTCGACGGTCTCCAAACCGTCAAATCTCGTCGGGCCGGCAAACGGGAAGTCCAGCTCGTCGTCGTCCATAATGTGAAAGACCAGCACATCGTGGCCTTGCTTACGCAACAGCTTGAGACCTTTCAGTGTACCCGTGACGTCGGCCAGCAGATCTGAAATCACCACCATCATGCCGCGGCGAGGATACGTTTCGGCCGCCGCACGAAAAATCTCGTACATATCCGTCTTGTCTTGTGGGGTGCTCGCCGAAAGCGAATCGATGATCGCATTCAACTGGTTGCGTTTGGTGCGGTGCGGGACCTTGACGCGCACTTTGTCGTCGAACGCGAGACATGCGATGGCGTCTTGTTGACGTAGCACCAAGTGGGCCAGACTGGCTGCCACCGTCGAGGCATATTCGTATTTGTTGAGCGGCCCGTTGCCGTAGGCCATGCTATTGGAAACATCCACCAACAGCGTGCACCGCAGGTTGGTATCTTCCTCGAATTGTTTGATGACCAGTCGATCCTGCCGAGCCCAGACTTTCCAGTCGACATGGCGCAAGTCGTCACCCGTCACGTATTCGCGATGCTGCAAGAACTCGACGGACTGGCCGAAGTACGGACTGCGATGCATGCCGGACAGAAAGCCTTCGACGATATGTCGGGCACGCAACTCCAACCGCGAGATCCGTCGGATCGCTTCAGGATGCAAAAATCTTCTGGAATCGGGCATCGCTTGTGAGCTCGTCTTCCTTCGTGGGAGTAATGGCCAGCAGGCGTTCGACGATATCGTCCTGATTCACACCCTCACTCTCTGCCGCAAAATTCACCACGACACGATGCCGTAGCACGGGTTTGGCCAACGCTTGAATATCTTCCGTGGCGACATGGGTACGTCCGTGTAACAAGGCGCGGGCCTTACCCCCCAAGATCAAGTACTGCACGGCGCGCGGACCCGCGCCCCAGCCAACCAGTTCGTCGACAAAGTCTGGCGTGCCCGGATGATCGATTCGAGTTTGACGCACGAGCGATAACGCGTATCGAATCACGTGGTCGGCGACCGGAACCTGGCGAACCACCTGTTGCAGCGATTGTATTTCCGCCGCACTTAGTACCGGCTTGACGTCTGCCGTCTCGGCGCTGGTTGTTCGTCGAGCAACTTCGAATTCTTCGTCGAAGCTTGGGTAGTTGACGAACACCTTGAACATGAAACGATCTTGCTGCGCTTCCGGTAGCGGGTAGGTCCCTTCTTGCTCAATGGGGTTCTGAGTGGCCAAGACAAAGAATGGATCCGTCAAGACATGCCGTTCGCGACCCACCGTCACCTGACGCTCTTGCATCGCTTCCAGCAACGCGGCCTGCGTCTTGGGCGGAGTCCGGTTGATTTCGTCGGCCAAAATCAGATGCGAAAAAAGTGGGCCCTCCAGGAACCGCCGCTCACGTGCTCCCGTGCTGCGGTTTTCTTCCAAGACTTCCGTACCCGTAATGTCCGCTGGCATCAAGTCCGGCGTGAATTGAATTCGACTGAAGGAGAGGTCCAACGTTTGAGCCAACGTGCTGATCATCAGCGTCTTAGCCAAGCCCGGCACGCCCTCCAGCAAGCAATGACCACGGCTAAACAAGCAGATCATCAGCTCTTCAATGACCTGCTCTTGCCCGACAATTACCCGAGAAAGCTGCTCCGTGATCTGCTCACGCGCGGATTTGAGCTTTTGGACGGCCGATGTATCGATTTCGTTTTCGGTGTGACCTTCGTTGGTCATGCGTATTTTCCTCAATCAATCGTGACGCTATCTGCCAGCACGGTGCTGATTCAATGCCTATACATGGCTGTGTGTCGCCACCCCCAAAAGGGGGTTTCACTCGTCGGATGGGATTCATTGTGACTGGGCTTTCTGCCGCTGTTTCTCGCCGATCTACCTTCTGTGCACTGGGGCCGCCAGCCCCGCCACGTAACAGAACCGACAAACCAACAGCACAACTTGAGTGTAGCACACTTACCCAAATTGCGTATCCCGCAAAGTGAGGTGTTCTCGCTGCTTGCGTCGAAACCAGGGCCTGTTTGAGCACCGCGCTTCCTTGCATATCCGCTTCCCTGCATAGCAGCTCGAGTGAGAATGTCTAACCCCAATACCGATCAATGGTGTTGGCCGGGAAAGGGTCGGGAGTCTTTTTCGGCTATCGGCGTACACCGATCGTGAGTCGTAGCCCGAAAAAGACTCCCGACCCCATTCGACTTTCGTCACCTCATACTCGCCAATGCTGACAAATGAACAGGAGGGCGCAGAGGAAACAGAGACGACAGAATCGGGAACTCTGCCTTCTCTGCGTCCTCCTGTTCAACAACTCCATCCAGCCATGAGTGGTGAGATCGACAGGGTGATCATCACGCTGACTCATTAGTCACGTCATTTTTCAGACAGAAGCACCCACTTTATGCAAGAACATCCGAATTGCATGAAACATCCTTGATGTTACTTTTGGCTTACTGATCGATTTCCACGACATGGTCTGGAAGGCCGGTTCAAAGTGTTGCGAGAGGGGGGCGGGCGCTCGTCAGTCCGGCGACTCGGGCAAGATGGCTTTTATCACGGCGCCGCCAACTTTCCAAAGTCCGCCTCTTTCGTCGATGGGACTGGCTGCCGATCCTGTTTGTGCCGTTGGTTCGGGCGCGGCTGGCTCGTCTGTGAACTCGACAACAAAGCCGAAGCCGCCGACCACCAGAGTGACCGTAGAGTTTTCGAAGTCGACCTGGACGTTGTAAGAGGTTGGTCTGGCGGCTGCAACGTCATCGACAGCGAGCAACAACCGGCCATTTCGGCGATCGAGGCAAAGCACGGAGATCCGCTCGCTCGGTGCAGGCGAATTGAGCGATGTGGCGGATGTGCCGCGTCGCAAGAACCATAACGTTGGGGACTCGTTGGGCTGGACGAGTGGTAGCGAATAATTCTCGATCGTTGCCGGCGTTTGCCAG
>JASLRF010000333.1 GCA_030744095.1 Pirellulaceae bacterium
GGTGCTCAAGCTCGACAAGTTCCATGTCGAGATCGAGTTCTTTGACGACTCGGTTGCAAGTCTCAAATTCACTTGGCTCCTGCGATTGGATGTGGCTGTGTTCGTTGTCATCCTCCGCAGTGAGAGAACGTAGGATCTGCCCGTGCGTCGGATCCTTGATCGTACTGAGCGCTTGCGAAGTGGCTTCGCAAAGCACGTTGCCTACCTCCAGACCACGTTTGGTTCGAGCGACCACTTGATTGCCACGGGCATACCGGTCGCCACCACGGGTCGACAAGACACCCAGAGTTCGCATGGAACCAAATCGGACAACGTATTTAGGCATCGAACACTCACTGGCGCGTTGCGATGTTATCCTCGAGGACCCCCAAACGGGCAAGAAGACAGGCTTCCGCCGAGTATACAAGCCGACTCTAATACCGGAAAGGTGGCGTGGTGGCTGCCGCGGCTTCGCAAACCGTCAATTGACGAGTATTACTCCTTTTTCGCGTCATTGGTCTTGACGGCCGCCTTTTCAGCCTCCGGCTTCTTCTCGGTCGGCTTTTTCTCTGCTGGTTTCTTCTCGGGTGCGGGCTTCTTCTCCGCCTCTGGCTTCTTCTCCTCGGCTGGCTTCTTCTCGTCAGCCGGTTTCTCGTCAGCGGGCTTCTCCGCAGCTGGAGCCTCCTTGGCAGGCTGAACTTCCTCCCAAACGGTCTTGGAACGCCACAATTGCACGCCTCCTTTGTGACTGCCCGTTGCCAAGCGTTGGCCGTCAGGCATATATGCTACGGTCCAGACACTGCTATCAAAACCTTCCAACACGGAACTCAGTTTCCGGGTCGCCACATCCCAGACCCGCACATTGCGACCGTAGTCCGAACTTGCCAATTGTGTGCCGTCCGGCGAAAACGCGACGCAGCTGATCCAATCGCGATGGCCTTCCAACGTGGCTTGCTCTTTGCCACTGGCATCCCACAATTTGATTTTTCGATCGGCACCGGCCGTAGCAATCAGATTTCCTTCGGGGTTGTAAGCGACAGACCAGACGGCGTCGCCATGCCCTTCCAGTTTGGCGTTTTCCTTGCCGCTCTGCCAATCCCATAGCTTGACGGTCTTGTCCGTCGAGGCACTCGCCAACGTATTGCCATCGGGAGAAAATGCCAAGTCATAAACGGCCGACTCGTGGGCCTTCAGCTCTTTGGCTTCCTTGGTGCCTTCGGTCTCCCACACGACAACCGTTCCATCTTCGGAAGCGGTCGCAAAGTGAGTTCCCTTGGGGTGGAATGCAACAGCGCGACACCAACCTTTATGTTTTTCCAAAGTGGCAATCGACTTTTTTTCGTCGACGCTCCATACGATCACTTGACCGTTGTATCCACTAGTGACCAATTTCTTTCCATCGGGCGAGAAGGCCACTGACCACACGTTGCTCTCATGACCTTCCAGATCTGCAATCAGATTTCCCGTGGCCGCATCCCAGAGTTTGACATCGCCAGGTCGGTACTGCAGACTTTGGCCGCCCACGGTCGCCAGAGTCTTTCCGTCCGAAGAATATGCCAGGCAGATCACCCATCCGTCATGTTTCAGCAGGTCCTCGCTTGCCGCTTCGTCATCTGTCGAAAAGGCGGCTGTCGAAACAGTCAGCACCATGGCCGTGATTGCGACGGCAATCACGGCGCGCCGCAAGCCTTGCAGCGAGTTCTCTAAACCACGGATAAACATGAAAACCTCCTTTGATGCGATTCTCGTACAGGACAATATCGATCATAATCGATATGTGACGTCTCTGGATTGTAACACGCTAGATTTCACGGTGCTCGATTGGCAGCCCATCAAAACGATTGATCACGCGCATCATCAGACCGGCTAGTCCCGGCCCACAATTGCGACGATCCCACGAGACCGTATACTGGAAGCCCGATTGCCCCAAAGTGCCCGCCAATGCCGCCCCTTCTCCCCCTCCGACGAACAATTCCACTCTCCATCCTTTACCGCGAGCGAGTCCCATGCCAGTTGCCCTGATCGTGCCTGAAATGCTTCAGGGCGACGACGTTCCGTGTGTGAAATTGCTTCGAGAGGCGGGTTTCGACGTCCGTTTCCCGAGGAATACTCAATTCGCACGTGGCAAAAGCAGTCAGACGGAGTCGATCGCCGAGCTATCGGTCGCACACGCCACGATCGCCAGTAGCGAAGGGTATTCCGAGGCGGTGCTGGCGGCGCTGCCTGACCTGCGAGTCATCGCCCGGTGCGGCGTTGGCTACGATGGTGTCGAGGTGCCTGCTGCCTCGCAACGGAATATTCCCGTCACAATCACGCCCAATTCCAATCGTGAAGCTGTGGCTGAACTGGCCTTGGCGTTGCTCTTCGGCGTTACCAAATCGGTGGTCTCCAATGACAAAGAGGTTCGCGCGGGCAATTGGCCTCGCAAACCGTTAACTCCATTGCGGGGCAAGACGATGGGTATCTTTGGCTTGGGCAGAATCGGAGGTGCCCTGGCCAGCCGTGCCAAGGCGCTCGGCCTGAATGTTATCGCCACCGAGAGTATGCCCGATCCTGCAGTGGTCCGCGAACTGCAAATTGATATTGTCGACTTCGATACGCTGCTGGCGCAGAGCGACATCATCAGCCTGCATTGTCCTTTGAACGATGACACACAGGGCCTCTTCAACGCCTCCATCTTTGCCAAAATGAAGCCGAACAGTATTCTGATCAATACCGCGCGTGGCAAAATCGTCAATGAAGCCGACTTGATAAATGCTTTGCAAGAGAATCAACTTGGCGGTGCCGGGCTGGATGTGTTCGAAGTCGAACCGCCCGCAACGGACAACCCTTTGTTCAGACTGGACAATGTTGTTCTGAGTCCGCATATGGGCGGCGTCGACGAAATGTCAATCGAAGCAATGGGGCTCGAAGCCGCTTCTTGCATCATCAAACTATTCCGCGGCGAGTGGCCGACGGGCGCGGTCGTGAATGACCAACTGAAGGAGCTGTGGTCGGCCATTGAAAGCTAATTCGGCTTAGCCGCGCAACATCCGCCAGTCGCGCGACTTTAGTTTGTCGACCAAGACCGCGACCACGATCACCGAACCAAACACGATCAGTTGGGTATCGTATTCGACATTCGTCAGACGCATTCCGTCGCTGATCACGCCTAGGATCAGCGCACCGATCAAAGTCCCCAGCACTTTACCCTGACCTCCCGCCAAGCTGGTTCCGCCAACGACCACTGCGGCGATGATCTGCAGTTCGTAACCTAGCGCCCCGCTGGCGCGTGCTGTCCGAAACAGAGACGCATCGAGCACGCCCCCCAGGCCGGCTAGTGCGCCACAAACCGCGTAAGCAAACACC
The DNA here is from genome assembly GCA_030744095.1 of Pirellulaceae bacterium. The sequence goes on from JASLRF010000333.1 coordinate 3,328, forward strand.
ACCACCGTCTTAACGGGCACGCCAGAGAGCCGTGCCGCTTCAGGGTTTCCACCGACCGCGTAAAGGTAACGCCCCAACGTCGTACGCGACATCAGCACGTGTGCGGCCACATATAGCAGCAGCATGATGATAACGGGATTCGGGATACCCAGAATCTCCGCCCCTGCACTCAGTTCGTGAAACATTTCGGAATGAACTCGAACGGGTTTTGAACCACCTGCAACTTTATGCGCTAGCCCTCGGGCAATCTGCATTACACCCAGCGTCACGATGAACGCGGGAACTTCAAACCAAGTTGCCAGCAGCCCCGACCCAGCGCCCAACAGAGCGCAGACAGCCACGGCAATGAGGCCACACAGAATCAGTGAAAGGACAGCCGGATCGCCCTCCCCCGCCATCCGCCCGACCAGCGTGGCGACCACGACCCCTGACAAGGCGATCAAACTTCCGACGGAGAGATCAATCCCAGCGGTGATAATCACCATCGTCATACCGATCGCGACGATCGCCGTCAGTGCTGTTTGGTTGGCCACGGTCAGAAGGTGTTGGGGGGTCAAGAACGTTGGCCATGAGTAACTAGCTGGCTTGACCACATCCATGGGACCAAGTGACGGATACTGTTGCCGCAACTCCTCTCGCCCGGCTGTCGTCAGGATGTCCCACTTCGCTGCAGCGTACTGCGTGACCACGAAGTCCACCCTGGTTCCAGCAGCGCCCAACCGATTGAACTCGGCGCGCGTCTGGGCTGGGTTTCCCGCCACCGCGCCCACGATACTGCTATGGCCCTGGCCGATCCCCTGCTGGATGGCGTTGGAGAACCGTAGATCCTCAACGCCATTGGGCACGACCACCAGAACGTTCTTAGCGGCGGGTTGACCGTTGATGAACGCGACAATCTTGTTCGCGGCCCGCACGGTTACTGGATCTTGTTGATCGATGGTGGCCACACTGAAATAGGCGCAAAGCAGCATCAACACAAAGATCATGCCGTAGTTCGAGACAAAACGCGATTGCAACAATTTCTTCATCTTCCAGCTTCGCTCGCTCCAACCGCCATTTTCATGATTGCCTGTTGATTCGTATTGGCAACGTCCGTGATTTCGCCTTTCAAGCAGCCCTCATGCATCACCAAGATCCGATCGCTCATCCCGATCACTTCGGGCAGTTCGGAACTAATCATCAGGATCGCTTTACCGGAAGCGGCCAGACGATTCATCAGCAGGTAAATC
>JASLRF010000334.1 GCA_030744095.1 Pirellulaceae bacterium
AGATGCCTGGATTCGTCGCCTCCGAGTTGGGCGAACTCCACATTGGATCAGTCGCTGATAGTCGTTGTGGTCGCGGAGAGGTTGTGAAATAATCAAAATACTATCGCAAGATGCTGTAGTTTGACGTAGGTCTAGTTACCGACTTTTTTCAATGTCGTGATAAACTCGACGACGTCTACCAGGTCGCGGGCGGTCATCGTTTGTTGCAGGTCCGCGGGCATGATGGAAACGGTGTTCTTGACTAGCTCTTCGACCTCGGACATCTGGTAGGTCTTGTCGATCGCTTCGGCGTTACGCAACGTCACTCGCTCGTCGGTACGGCTAACGACAATGCCCGTGACGATGTTGCCGCTCTCCAAAATAGCCGTATAGCTTTCGTAGTTGTGGCTGATCCCGGCACTTGGATCGAGAATCGAAACAAACATCGCTTCTTTGGAGAGCTTACTGCCGATTTCGGAAAGGTCGGGGCCAACCTCCTTGCCTTCTCCACGAACTTTATGGCACTTAATACAGGTCCCAGTTGTCTTGAACAGCTGTTGCCCGCGCGACGCATTGCCAGCTTGTTTGACAAGTTCGGCCACGGGTGGCAAGGGGACTCCTTTGGCCGCCGCGGGCAACTTTAGGTACTTGGCAGCTCGCCGGCGAATGTCTTGATCGGGTGACGAAAACAACGCATTGGCCACGGCGAAGTTCAAGTCCTGGGGAAGTTCCCCCGCTGCAACACGCTCCAACAAGAACCGCTGTCCGATCAGATTTCGACCAACGGCCATGGCGGCAGCCGAACGGACGACACGGCTATTCTGAGGGTCGGTGACCAGGGGTTGGATGAGCTGGAGTGCTTGAGAGCTACCGACGCGACCGAGCACGGCGACGGCGCTTGCCGCTTGGGCTTCGTCGCTGCCGTGGATCACGTCTCTGATCCGTTGGGCTTCCTGGTATTCGAGCAGAAGTTCGGCCGCACCGACGCCTTCGGTACTGTCCGGCTTATCAACGGCCAATCGCAACAGCTCGGCTTCGACACCGCGCACCTTGAGCGATTTTATCAGGTCGACGTATTCGGGCTTCCCTTCGACCGTTTTCAGGTGCCGCAGCACCGCTGCCTTCAGTTTTGGCGTCCCGTCGACATCGATTCCCTTCAAGCGCAGGATCGTTTGCACGATCGTGGCGTCCTTGGCTGCCTGCACGTCCGTCGAGTCGGCGACGGCCGGCATAGCCAAGGCAGATGCGACGGCGATCAGAAAAACGTGTTTGATCATGATACTGCGTAGCCTACAGTCCTAACAAAATGGCCTTCAAGGCCTGGTCCTTTTCAGGGCCACTCAAGAAGTCGAACGCTCGCATGTATCGCGGATGCGTCTCGGCTGGGGTTTTGGGATCGGTCACGATTTTCGCCAGAAGCTCGGGCGTCCGTTTCGCTCGACTGCGCCAAACAATGTCACGGCCAGCCGGAGTTGTTGACCAGGCGTCTCCCGATCTCTTGAGCCACGCATCGAGACAGGCGTTCCATTGCCGGTCGGCGGCGATTCCCAGCGCCTCCAGATACCATCGGTCTTTGCCGTCGTACTGCCCGGCAAGATCGGCCCACAGTGCGGGGACTTCCTCGGATCTGTTGTGGCGGATCGCAACGGCGACTTCACGTCGGACGTGCGGCGACGCGTCTCGCACCATTCGCCGGGCCAGCGGGATAACGTCCAGCTTTAGTTGGCGAGCCAATCGCAGTCCGACGATGCGGATGTTGGCGTCCTTGTCACTGAGCGCCAGTTCGACGTAGTGCGGGCCGCGGCCTTCGATTTTTCCAAGCAACCACAAGGCTCGCGCCCGCGCTCGAGCATCATTCGACGACTCGAACTGATTCAGCAGCTTTGATTCGGCTCGCTCGCCCTGTTTATGCAGCGCCGTCCAAGCCATCGTGCGAACGACAAGATTCGGATTATTCAAGGCGGCAAGCATGCCGTCCAGCGACGAAAAATCTTGCTTGGGTGCGACGTATTTGCCGTCGTGGCCGGCGGGTGTAACGCGAAACAGGCGACCATGTTCGATGTCTTCCATGCGATGTCCGCCGACGCCTGGATCGTACCAGTCGGCGACCAGCACCGATCCATCGGGAGCTACACAAACATCGCTGGGGCGAAACCACTTGTTGTCGGCACCCACGAGCACATTAACGGACTCGGCCGAATACCCCGCTCCATCCGGTTTGGCAGGGTACGCGCGGCAGACATTCGGCCCAGCGTCCGTGTGCAACAACTCGCCTTGGAATGCCTTTGGCAGCAATGTCCCTTCGTAGACGCAAATCCCGGTGGGCGAGCCGGCGCCGGTCTGCAGCAAGTTGGGGACGACGCCCGGGTCGTTCAAGTGCCAATGGCGTAGTGGAATCTCCGTGTGCATGCCGGGGCGGTCGGCTTTCCAGGCCGCGCCGGAGAATTCATCGACGTAGCCATAGTTGCCGAACTCCATGACAAAGTTGATTCGCGTGCCGCGATTGCCGTCATCGTCGTTGTCGGACTGCCACAGCGTTCCGAAAGAATCGACAGTGACTTCCCAATTGTTACGAAAATTCCAGCCGAGCGTTTCGAAGTCGCTCCCGTCAAGATTACAACGAAACACCATACCTTGTTGATACGGCTTGCGATGGTCGTTCACTTCGTTTCCGGCGAGGTCGACGATCGGCTTGCCGTCGCGATCGCAAATCTGCTTTCCTTGATTGCCGAAGTTGAAGTACAGTTTGCCATCGGGGCCGAACACAAACGCATGGATGCCGTGATCATGTTCCGTTCCGGCAATGCCCGTGAAGAGTAGCTCCTTGCGATCGGCTTTGAGATCGCCATCATCGTCAATCAGATAGAAGACACTATCTTTCGCCGACACGATGGCTCGCGTTCCTTTCCCCGATGGCGTGGCCAACACGCAGATCCCATGGACTGAATCGATGTCGCGTCCTTGATAGAACGTGCTCGCCTTATCCGCTTTGCCATCATAATCCGTATCTTCGAGAATCAGGATCCGGTCGCCCTCTTTGCGTTCACGTTTGTTTTGAAATAACCGGTAGTTAACGACTTCGCAGACCCATACACGGCCCAGGTGATCGATATCGATGTTGCTGGGGTTCAGCATGATCGGTTCGGCGGCGAACAGCGAGACGTCCAGTTCGTCGTGGACTTCCAGCTGTTCGACGGCGTCGTCTGCTGCATGGCTGGCGGGCTCATTGTTGTTCTTTGCCAGCAATTTGAAATGCGGCCGCTGTGTAAAGACTTGAAATTTGACAGAGGAACCGTCGCCGCAGGCAGCCTGATCCGTGCCGCCGTTGTCGAGCCCGCCGCGGGCGGTAAACCGTGTGTATCCGGCGGGCAGGTCGAAGGCGATCAGCGAATTGGCATGTGTGCCAATGCCGAACTCGACCGACTCGCCGGCGATCCGCAACGGGCCGCCAGTGGCATTCTTGCCGATACGCACCTGCCCGAATGCCGTACTTGCCGATGTCCATTTCAACTCGGTCAGTTTCTTTTCGCCGCCCGGCCCGATCAGCCGTGGTTCGGCCCAATCAGCCCAGTCGCACGAAAACCCGTTACCAGCATCGGTGACGACGAGGAACAACTTTTTTGCGCCGCTGATGTCTACGTCGATCTTCGCCGCGTGTCCAGGAGTCTTCGGCGTCACGACGTCAGTCGAGAACTTTGGTTTTGGCGCGGGGCCACGTGCCCGTTTAGCCTTCTTCCCGGAAGCATCTGATTTCGCACTGGTCAGATGAAACCGATCGCGAATTGCGTCGCGGTTGAAATTGTCCGGTTGCTTGTAGTCTTGGTTCTTTTCCAACTCCTCGAATGAAACCGGCTTATCGCCGATGCCATTTTTGGGGACTTCACCGTGGGCCGCCCACACGATGGCGTTGAGCACCAGTTTGCGGAAGTTGGGGTCTCCCCAATTCCAATGGTTGTGGCCACCGGTGAACCCGAAACCGCGTCCACCGTTGGGGCGTTCTGACGCCCAGGCGACGTGTTGCGGTTCCTTGCGATCCAATACGGCCGCGCGCACATGAGGATTGCCGCTGTGGGCACCGTCGGGCCGCTTCAGTGTATCGGGACCGGGCAGGTCGGTCAGGATTGGTGTCACACCCTCCATGTTCTCCCGAAATCGCATGTGATAGTACCATTCGTCATTGATTTCGAACGGCTTCACACCGCGTGTCGTGGGATGGTCCGGGAATGATTCGAACTTTGCGGTCCAGTGCGGATTGACAGACCAATTCGGTTCGAAGTAACCACCGATCCACTTGAGAAAATAGTCGCCAGGCTCGCCTTTGGGAACTTCGACCCCGTAGTGAAGGCAGACGATTCCCACGCCGGCGTCGGCCATCTTGTCCATGGCTTCCGAGTGCGGAATGACCGGGTGGCGACCACCGCCGTCGGAGTACATCACCACGGCGTCGGCATCCGCAAATACGCTTTTGTCTTTGGGCCAACCGTTCTGGACGACTTCGATTTGCAAGCCTGGAACGGCTTGCAGTGACTTCGCCAACAGGACGCAGCCCTCATACTGTTCGTGCGAACCATATCCCTGGCTGGGTTTACCTGCGACGAAGACGACTCTCTTGGCTTTGTCCCTTTTGGCTTTGTCGTTGGCTAGGTCATTTTTTTTTTCGCCAGCCTCAAGTCCGGCAGCCTCGGGCCCACAAGCCTCGGAATCATTGGCCGACGTCGCCTGGCCATCCAGCCGTTTCACACGGATATTGCGAAACTGCACCTTCATGGGTGGGCCTTGGTGCAACTGTAAGGCCAAGATTCCTGTGCTGCGCCGTTTCTCGGCGTCTTCGTCGGTGCACTGGCAGGTCAGCACGCCATTGATCCGGTGCGTGAAGTCGAAGCCCTTCGCGGTGATGTGATATTCGTTCCAGTCTTCCTTCTTGATTTTGGTTTGGATCTCTTTCGAGTCGCCCACCGAGCCCACGACTTTGGGTTTGTGATTGTCGCCGATCACGGTCTTGTCGCCGCGGTTGGCTAGAATGCCGCGAAATCTCTCACCATAGAGGATACCCGAGAATTTGTCCCCGGCTTCGAAGTCACCTTGATAGCCACCTATCACCCATTTGTTGTCTTCGACCTCGAAGCTGCGATATTGAATTCCCGAATTCCCGTTAATGATCTTGTACTCGAGCTTCAATTCGAAGTCGCCCAGTTCACCGCCGCGCCAGATGATGAACGTGTTTCCCTTGGTCGGGTTCTCTGCGGTTGTCTGACCGGTGATCGCCCCTTCTTCGACGCGCCAAAACTTAGGATTCCCGTCCCAGTTTTTGAGCGTTTTGCCGTCGAACAGTGAGGTGTAGCCGTCATCTTCGGCGTGCACCATCGGTGCGGCCAGGCCAACGAGCAAGGCAAGAATATTGAGTTGCGCAATCCGCTTCATGGGGAGCTCTCCGTGAGTCAACTGTGCGAAGGTGGGAACGTCAAAGTACGCCTGGGCGAGGAGGGGGTAAACCCAGACAGGATTAAGAGATAACGATACCCGGCTGGAGGCCGCAAGTCAATTACTTGGCCTGGGCGTTATTGCTGAATTATCCGGGCCGGGAACCAATTAATCAACAACCGTCGCATAGTCGTTGTTCGCTCTGCGAACCAAACGTTTTGATCGCGATCAACGACTATCTCGCCAGGCGACCATTCTTCTTCAACCCCAAATCAAAACTGGACGTAGCATTAGAGTCATTTGTACAGAGAAACGCGATTCAAGTTTTCTTATTCAACG
>JASLRF010000335.1 GCA_030744095.1 Pirellulaceae bacterium
GGTCCAATGGACAAAGGACGATTACCGTTGGATCGCGGAACTGCCCGGCAATGGACATTCGTCGCCCGTGGTTTGGGGAGATCGGGTGTTTGTGACCAGTGCAGACGAAGCGGAGCAGACCCGCTACTTGCTCTGCTTGAGCGCCGAAGATGGCAGTCATACATGGCAGCGCAAATTCGCTTTTAAGTCATACAAGCACCACAAGAACAACAGTTCCGCGTCGAACACGCCAACCGTCGATGGTGACCAAGTCTATGTGCTCTGGCAGAGCCGCGCAAGCTCGTCATTGGTCGCGTTGGATCACGAGGGTCAGGAACTGTGGCGGTACGATCTGGGCCCCTACTTGCACGGCCAAGGTGGAGCCACATCGCCAATCTTGTACGAAGATCTGGTTGTGATCTGCAACGATCACAAGACGGGTAGCGCACTGGTGGCGGTCAACCGAACGACTGGCAAAGAGGTTTGGAAGATCCCGCGAGAAGGCAAACGCGCCTGCTACTCGACACCCTGCGTCTTTGCGGCACCGAATCGCGAACCCGAGTTGATTTTCACGCATTGCTTTGAAGGCATCGTGGGTGTCGATCCGAGTAGCGGTCGGCAGAAATGGATGATTGACGTCTTCGGCCGCCATTCGCAACGGGCCGTCGGTTCGCCGATCGTTTATGGCGACCTGGTAATCGGCAGCAGTGGGGCCGGTGGTGGCGAGAAGAACGTCGTTGCCGTCCAACCGGCCTCGAGCGACACACCGGCGTCGGAGATCTATCGCATTCAGCGCGCCGCACCGCATGTCCCCACACCCCTCATTTATAACGACCGTCTATTTCTTTGGGGCGATGGTGGCATTGTCGCGTGCATTGATGCTAAGACGGGTAAGACGATTTGGACAGGTCGCGTCCGAGGCAACTATTTTGGTTCGCCTGTCTGTGTCGATGGCAAACTCTATTGTGCGGATATCGACGGCGAAGTCGTTGTTGTCGAGGCCGCGGACACATTCAAAGAACTCGCTCGGAATCCGGTCGGCGATCAGATCCGGTCGACGCCTGCCGTCAGTGGCGGCACGATGTTCATTCGCTCGGTGTCCCATCTGTATGCAATCGGTGGAACATCGAATGGCACTTCGAATTAACGCAGCATGACTTCGCTGCTGACGAGTGCATCACGCTCATCCGTTTAAACCAGATGACAAGCCCCGGCCATTCATTTGCCCGTGCGTTTTGCCTTCCGCGAGCTTTTCTGGCGAACGGGTTTGGTGCCAAGGTAATCTTGCATCCGCGCCACGTAACCCTGGTGACTGAATTCGCAGGACTTCATCGCTTCGGCGTAAGGTTCGACGCCGTCACCAATCCAATCGATGACGTTAAAGATCTTCAACGAGGCATACGAACTCTCTCTGAGCAGTTCATTCCAGCATTGTTGAGCCGGTTGTTTGTCACCGTTGCGATAAAGAATCCAGGCGGCCATGACGCGAACGTGGTGGGACGTGTCGCCAAGACTCGCACGAATGAACTGCGTGTTCAGGGCAGTACTCTGTTGAAGATTGAAACAGCCCACAATGGCCCAATAGCGGACACCTGCATCTGACGCACTCAAATTCTTGTAGAACGTCGGCAGGTTGGCTGCGTCCTGCTCGAGCGCCAATGATGAGGCTTGTTGGTACGCCTTCAGATCATACAGCGCTGGATTACGTACCAATTCATAGATCGTGATTCCGTTATCTTCAGCCCGCTTGACCACCTCGGATTCAGGAAGCAAGGCCGAGTCAAAGTTCTTCACCTGCCACTGATCCATGGCTTTGCTGAGACGGGCGATATCTTTTGCGTATTTCGGATTGGCGATTAGGTTATTTACGTTGTCCGGGTCGACTGACGTGTCGTAGAGTTCTTCCATTGGTTTGGTGCCGAAGAACCGCCCCGTCATCGCGTTGGTTTTGCCTGCACGATGATGTTGCTCCCAAGCCTGTGTGGCTTCCATCTTCCACAGGTAATTCAGATGCTGTCCCCACGGGGCATAGGGCATGTAGTTTCTGATGTAGAGCAGTTTCTTATCGCGAATGGCCCTCACGTTATCGCAGCGTTCATCCATACGCCCGCGGAAACTGACATGGTAGTCCCGCGATTCCGCATCCGGCCCTAGAAAGATCCTGCCTTGCAGGTAGTCAGGCGACTGTGCGCCGCAGATGTTCAGCCAGGTCTTGGTCATATCGATGAAACTGACCATCGTATCCACCTTGGTGCCGGGTTTGCCGGGACGCAGGCGACTGAATTTTTCCGGGATCCGGATGATCAGCGGACAGTGCGTGCCACTGTTGAACAAGAACCGCTTGCTGCGGGCTAGGACGCCGCCATGATCTGAATTGTGGACCACGATGGTATTCTCCGCCATGCCGCGCTTTTCCAACTCAGCCAAAGCCAAGCCGATGTCCGAATCCATCTTTTCCATTTGGTCGTGGTAATGAGCGTAATTCTGGCGAATCTTGGGGATGTCCGGGTGGTACTTCGCCAGGCGAACATCGTCGGGGTCGTGTTTCGTATTGTCGACACGACCAAACGCCTTGGACTCATGCGATTTGGTATTGTTGATCACCATAAAAAACGGCTGCTGTTTCTTCAGCGTGTCCCAATTCACTTTGTTGGTATCCCAGGCTTCCCCATCTGGACGACCGCCGATGTTGTAGTCCGTCTTTCTCGCATTGCCCACGTAGTACCCGGCGTCCTTCAAGAGATCGGGGTAGTACCTGATCAAGTCATGGGGGATGTCGTAGCGACTACGCATTGGATAGGTGCCCATCGACAGGGCATGGACCCCTGTGATCCAGGTGGATCGCGAAGGAGCACAGACCGGCGCGTTGGCGTAACAGTGCATGTACTGAAAGCCCTCGGCTGCCAGTTTGTCGATATTGGGCGTATGGGCATACGGGTTTCCATAGCAGCCGACCCAATTGACATTATTGTCCTCGCACGTCAGCCACAGGATGTTGGGCCGGTCTGCCGCCAAGGCAAGAGGGCATAGCGTCAGAAGGAAGAGTGTTGGTAGGAGATATTTCATGTCGATCAGATTCCCGTAAGTTCTTGTTGTTCGCGTTCCCCGGCATAACCAGTGCATCTCGTGTGCTGTACTCTAATTCTACTTCCGAGCGTTGACGAGAGGGGCAATCGCGGTTCTACACCTTTTTCGATGCTTTCGTGCCCACGGATTGATCAACAGGTTCCTTTGCACGTCTGTATGATTTTCCACTGTCACGGCCGATCCAACTTGCACTTCAAGCCGCGTTCTTGGATACAATGAACAGGTCGTTCCTGTTGCACAACTGTTTCACAAGTCTTTGGATTTCATCATGAATATGGCATCACCGCTCCGGTTATTCTTCCTGGGACTTTTGCTGGCTGGACTGGCCGTATCCCCCAACGCCGTATCCGACGTCCTTGCCGAACCGACAGATCCCAAGGCGCAGGCCGACGTCCCGCACTTCGTCGATCTGTTCAACGGCCGCGATCTATCAGGATGGGCGAACGTCAACACAGGGCCGGACACCTGGAAGGTCAAGGATGGCCTGTTGGTGTGTAGCGGAAAGCCGATCGGGGTCATGCGATCGGAAAAGCAATACGAGAACTTCGTCCTGCATATCGAGTGGCGACACATGGAGGCCGGCGGTAACTCTGGTGTGTTCGTCTGGAGCGAGGGTGCTGTGCCCGAAGGCCGGCGTCTTCCCAAGGGGATGGAAGTGCAGATGCTAGAGCTGGAATGGGTGAATTTGAATCGCAAGAAGAACGGTGAACCCCAAGACATCGGCTACATTTCCGGCGAGCTGTTTGGGGCTGGCGGCCTGACCGCTACGCCAGACAATCCGCGTGGCACGCGCAGCAAGTCGCTCGAGCTGCGATGCAAGGGTGCTGGCGAGTGGAATGTCTATGACGTCGTGTGCGTGGATGGCACGGTCAAACTGTCGATCAACGGCAAATTTGTGAATTCGATCCGAAACTCATCGATGCGCAAGGGCTATCTGTGTCTGGAATCGGAAGGCAAAGAAATCCACTTCCGTAACATCCGCATTCTCGAATTGCCGGAGGGCATCACCACGCCGGAGCAGACGGCAAAGATGATCGAGTGAGTTCCGGTAGTGATGTCGTACTTGTAGGCCGCGAATAAGCGCAGCGAAGTTTCGGCAACGTG
>JASLRF010000336.1 GCA_030744095.1 Pirellulaceae bacterium
GCTCTCCAACCCCAAATTGGTGTTGTTGGGTGCAGCCGCCCAAGTTGGTGTCTTCCTCACGTTCTTGGGCGCGTTGGCTTTGGGCTTCGACGCCAAGATTGCCGGTGCGATCGGCATTATCGGCGGTGCCGACGGACCCACGGCAATTTTTCTCGCATCCCGGCTCGCCCCAGAATACTTGGGGCCGATTGCCATCGCAGCTTACTCGTACATGGCACTGGTCCCGGTAATCCAGCCGCCGATTATGAAACTGCTGACCACGCGAGAGGAACGTCGGATTCGAATGAAGCCGCCGCGAACGGTATCCAAGCGCGAACGAATCATCTTTCCCATCGTCGCCTTCTTGATTTGCACCCTGATCGCGCCAGGCGCACTCGTGTTGCTTGGTATGCTCTTCTTCGGCAACCTGCTCAAAGAGAGTGGTGTTACGGAACGACTGGCGCAAACTGCGCGAACCGGGATGATCGACGTCGTCACGATTCTGCTGGGCTTCGCTGTCGGAGCCAGTACGAAGGCTCAGTATTTTCTACGTGCCGAATCAATCTTGATTTTCACGTTGGGTGCCGCCTCGTTCGCGGTGGCGACAGCGGGTGGCGTGCTGTTCGCGAAATTGATGAACGTGTTCTTGAAAGAGAAAATCAATCCGTTAGTTGGGGCCGCTGGCGTATCGGCGGTTCCCGATTCGGCCCGCGTGGTACAGCAGGTCGGCCAACAGGAGGACTCGCATAACTTCTTGCTCATGCACGCCATGGCACCGAACGTTGCGGGGGTAATCGGTTCGGCCGTGGCTGCAGGCGTGTTGTGGTCGGTATTGGCAGAATAGTTCATCGGGTGAATTCGCCGTTAAAACAGGTGCTGACGTGGCAAAGAAAATACAGTTCATGTGCACGGCCTTCCGGGATGGATTTCAATCTGTCTTTGGCGCGCGGGTGTTTACCAAGGACTTTCTGCCGGCCTTGGAAGCGGCGCGAGATGCGGGGATCAACTACTTCGAAGCAGGTGGTGGCGCGAGATTTCAGTCGTTGTATTTCTATTGCAACGAAGATGCGTTCAGCATGATGGACCAGTTTCGCGCCACAGCCGGCCCCGACGCCAACTTGCAGACCTTGGCGCGCGGTGTGAATGTCGTCGGACTGGAATCGCAGCCCAGCGACGTCATCAAATTGCACGCGGACTTATTCAAGAAACACGGCATCACCACGATTCGCAATTTCGATGCCCTCAACGACGTCGAGAATCTGATCTACAGTGGCAAGTGCATCGTCGACGCCGGCCTGAAGCACCAGGTTTGCGTGACTCTGATGGAGTTGCCGCCTGGGTGCGCAGGAGCGCACGATCCAGACTTTTACGTGAGCACACTCCAGAAAATTCTGGATGCCAAAATCCCCTTTGACGCAGTCTGCTTTAAGGATGCCTCTGGTACGTCGGTGCCCTCGACAGTCCACGAGACAATCCGGCGCGCCCGAAAAATGCTGCCGGCGGATGCGTTCATTCATTTTCACACCCACGAGACGGCTGGAACTTCGGTTCTTGCCTACAAGGCCGCGATTGACGCTGGTGTGGATGCCATTGATCTTTCGCTGGCACCTTGTTCGGGAGGTACGTGTCAACCCGATCTGTTGGTGATGTGGCACGCCTTGCGTGGGTCGGAATACACGCTGGACATAGACATTGAAAAAGTCCGCGAAGCGGAAGAAGTATTCAAGGAGTGTATGGCGGATTATTTCCTGCCGCCGGAAGCGGTGGCGGTTGAACCGCTGATTCCGTGGAGTCCAATGCCGGGTGGTGCCTTGACCGCCAACACGCAGATGATGCGTGACAATGGAATCATGGACAAGTATCCCGATTTGATAAAGGCCATGAGCGACGTTGTGCGGCGCGGTGGATTCGGGACGTCAGTCACGCCGGTGTCTCAGTTTTACGTGCAGCAGGCGCTGAACAACGTCATGTTTGGGCCGTGGAAGAAGATCGCCGAGCCTTACGGAAAGATGGTGCTGGGCTACTTCGGCAAAACGCCCGTGCCTCCCGATCCGGAAATTGTGAGCATCGCGTCGGAACAACTCGGCTTGGAGCCCACCACGCGTGCTCCGCTTGAAATTAACGATGAAGATCCGAATAAGGGTGTCGAGCCCGCGCGGAAGGCATTGCAAGCCGAGGGACTCGAGGAGACGGACGAAAACGTTTTTATTGCCGCCGCCTGCAAAGAGAAAGGAATCGATTTTCTCAAGGGAGAGGCCAAGGTCGGCGTGCGGCTGCTCGAAAAGTCTGCCGACGAACCGGCAACGGAATCTTCCGAAACCGGCAAGTACGTGGTCTCGGTTAACGGTCGCGATTATCGGCTGGCGATTGACGGCAACCAGGCCACCGTCAACGGAGTCGCGTATCAGGTTGGATTGAAACCGGATGAGGCGGGTGACGGTCCAGCGGCACCGCCGACGGGCAAGACATCGCCCGTGACAGCTGAAATGCCGGGCGTCGTGTTACGGCTGCTCGTTGGACCGGGCGATCCGATCCAGAAAGGTGATGCCCTGTTGGTTTTGGAAGCCATGAAAATGGAAGTTCACATTAATGCTCCCAGTGCGGGAATAGTCGCGGAAATGTCGGTCTCGATAGGTGACCAGGTGACGACTGGACAAGTGCTCGCGACGATCGGATGATCAATCCATCCGGCGAATCGTTTCTTCGAGCAATGGTGCGAGATCGCCGAGGCGCGGCAGTTCGTCCAACAGCTGCGGATGGATATAGACACGAACGCGTTTGACGTAGTCGTCGAATTGTTTGCGCGCCAAGGTGCTGACCACCGGCGAAATCTCTCCCAACGTGCGATAGCAGTCCTCGGCGGGGAAATAGACATCGACGTTGAATTCGACTTCCAATCGAACCGGTGGCGCGTCGAAGAGGATCTCGTGCGGTGCCACGCGGCGGGCAAGCTTGTGACTGATGATGTCGGCGAATTGCTCGGAACATGCCGCCAGCCAAGGGTATGGGCGTCGAGCGAGCTTCGCATGCAACTCGCGATGCTGGAATATGCTGCATTCGATGGCCCGCTTGTACAACTGTCGCGTCGGACCGAACAGACCCACCAGCAAGTCGTAGGCTGGTCCGTTGGTCGCGGCTTCGAGCAACGCGGTGATCATCTCCTGTTCCCCAAGCCGAAACAACGCATCGAGATCTAATGCGCCATGCGACAAATAGAACGCGCGTTGCAACTGGGCCGTGCCGGCACGGACGGCATGATGCCAATAAACTTCACTGAACATCACGTAACGCGCGAAGACCATCATCTCTGCAGCGGTCTTTCCCTTGTTCGTGATTGCCAGACCGTCGCCCGTCTGATTCAGACAGAGGCTGCCAATCAGTCGTTGTTGGTCGAAGTTCTGCCCGTAAGGGACTCCGGCGTGCAGACTGTCGCGTGCCAAGTAGTCCATCTTGTCGATATCAATCGGACCGGACAACATTCCTTGCAAGATGCGCATCGCGCAGTCACGGGGTTTCTCCGACAATAATGCCACGACTTCGCGCGGCTGAATATTCCAATCGTCGCGCAATGTATCCGCGATTTCACCTTCCAGAAGAAAGCTATTGGCGAACAGCTCATGATCGGGAACGCCCGGCAGCTCGATATCTTCGATGGGATGACAAAACGGCCAGTGTCCTAAATCGTGGACTAAGGCCGCCACCAGAAAGACCTCCGCATCATACCGCGAGACAACCGCGGCAAATCGTTCGTCGTACGAGAGGCGTTTCAAGTACAACAGCGCCATGCGGTAGACGCCCAGCGAATGCTCGAACCGTGAATGATGGGCCGCCGGGTAAACCTGGGAGACGAGCCCTAGCTGACTGATGCGTGCAAGGCGACGAAACTCGGCCGTGTCAATGATCTGCTTCACGCGCTGAGTGAGCGGAACGTCTAGCTCGGGCGGAATGCGAATCAACTGCCTTCGCGCGTCGAGTCCTGCGACTTCTGGAATTTCACCGATCGAATTCATGGTGCGAATGGGACCCGCTACTCTACTGCCTAGAACGCATCCAGGCCCGCCACGACTCGCATCAGAACGGTCACAATTACGTAAAGACCGTAATGCAGGATGCCGGTCATGTATTCAAGATCGAAACTTGCGAATGCCGAAAACGCGCCAACCAACACAAATGGCACCGTCACAAACGCCAATTGATAGGGCGTGAATTCGATACCCAACACCCACGGGACGAATACGAAGACTCCCCACAGCGCCGCGTAGACGGCAGAACAGACAAGCACTCGAATGGCAAGTTCCTTGCCGCGAAATGCCTCGAGTTCGTCATTTCGCAGAAAAGCGTACCCGCCCAATACCAGTGGCGGTGCTAGCGAAACAGCCCCCAACAGCTTGATAAAGAACGGAACGTCACCGTCGTAGACGCGCAATCCAAATGCGATCCCAAACACCACGACAATGAAGACACCGATCCCAACGATACCTCTGGTGGAAACCGCTGTCTCCTCACGCATGATCGGCTCGACGATGGCGCGACCTTTTGAATCCTTGAGGCCGGCGGCCTCAGGACCGTGAATGACAACTTCATCCTCAAGCGCGGGGATTTCGATCACGGTCTTGCACTTGGGGCATGGCCCTTGTTTTCCCGCGAATTTTTCGCTGACCGAAAACCGCTTCTTGCAGCCGGGACAGACGATGTTTATCGGCATTGCAGACTCGAATGGCAGATGGGAATACGGATTGCCTTGACCGGCGCTGAAAATGCCGACCGGCGACGTAGCAATCATACATGGTCGTGCTGGCACGACGCGATAGCACTTGCGCCTGGATTCCCTAGTTTTGGCAAACTGCCAGATGCCGTCAAGAACCTGACAGCAACAGATGCAACAGATTCGGATACGATCCGGCATAGGCGATTCCGCGGAGATTTGTTACTTTTCCGCGCCCGTATCCAGAGAGGGAGGCCGCATCCAAGGATGGATGCCGCGACAACCAGGGGTGGCGAATCGAAGGAGTTCATTTGTGTTCATCCAGAATATGCGAATCGACCGGTTTGGATCCGTTTCCAACCTGGCACTTGACAACCTCACTCAAGACATCACTTTGATTCAAGGCGGGCCTGGAACAGGCAAGACCACCCTGCTGCAATTTGCCCGAGCCATTCTGTATGGTTTTGATGAATCAACGCGTTCGCAGTGTCTGCCTTCGATCAGCTCTGTTGACTTTGGTGGTTCGATCACATGGTCGCTGGGCCATCACCAGTACACGATTCGCCGCCACGACGACGGCAAGTTGGCGGGCCATTTCGAGGTATTGGATGACGGCCATCCAGGCAGTCGTGTTGCCTTGACCGACATCTTCCAGGGAATCTCCGCAGAGCTGTATTCGCAGCTGTTTGCTGTGGATTTCTCACGTCGACCCGAGGTGTCCGAGTTGCTTGATGAGGCCGCCAATTGTGGCTTCAGTATTGAAGGCCAAGCGATCGATACTGACAAACTGCAAGGGCTGGTGGGACGGTTGGCGACATTGCAAGCGACCCTGGCGACACTGGGTCCAGTAGACGAATCCACGGAGTCGCTTCAGTCGCGACGGCGCGAACTACTTGATGACATCGCGCGGTTGGAATTAGGCCCAGTGCGGCGGGATGACGAGCGATTGCAAACGCAGAGCCAAATCGAGGCGACGCGCGGACAACTGGAGACCACGCGTCAGGAACTGCACGCTTTGCGTAAGGCAATGGATGAAATTGCGGTAACTCGACAAGACTGTCGCACGCGATTTGCCAAAGCGGAAGTCGCGTCGGCAAACCGCGGAAAGCATGAAACGGAAACTCGCGAATTGGACGCTCGGATCGAACGCTGGAAGGGCGTGTTGCGTGAGGCGGCCATGCGTTATGAAGAAATTGGGCGCTGCGCGCCAGTCGCCAATTGTGACTGTGAACGAATGCAATTGACCCGCGTCCAAGCGGAATTGCAAGCCTCACTGCGTTATCTCGAACAGGAACGTGACGTGCTGGCGTCCGGCGGTCGACCGCCGCGAGAATTGCCCAACGAAATCACTCGGCTGAAACGGCAATACGCACAAATCGACACAAAAGAGGCGGAACTGCAACGGGGGTTCGACGCCGCGACCGAAACGATTCGGCAGAAGGAAGTCAATCTGGCCGCCCTGGAGCAACGTCTGAACGGCCTCACGACCGATTCGACCAAACGACTCGCGCGACATCGAGAAGAACTCCAGCAGATGGAACATCTGTTGAACGAAATTGAACGTCGGCAAACGCTGGCGGAGTCCATTACGGAAACCAAACGGCAGATTCGACACGTTGAAGAAGGCAGCGGAGAATCCTCGATTCTGTGGACCGCGACGAACTATCTGCAACGGATTTCAGCAAATGATTTCCAACGAATCGAAGTCACGCATGGCAGTCATGTGTGGGTTACCGACGTCAAGGGGCATCGATTGTCGTGGGGCCATCTCTCTGAAAGTGTGCGGGA
>JASLRF010000337.1 GCA_030744095.1 Pirellulaceae bacterium
AGAGCATCGTCGAGAAATCGGTCATCGCGCCGATGCCAAGAAAAATCAAGGGCGGAAACAGTCCGTATTTCACGCCAAAGTAAATCATACTCAACACGCTGACGCTCATCGGCCCGCCACCCTGGCTACCGTCGTCGTAGACGCTGAGTGCCATCGATTGGACAAACGGGATATTGCCGACGATGATGCCGAAGCCGATGGGCAACAGCAAAAGCGGCTCGTAGTCCTTTATGATGGCCAAGGCAATAAACAGGATGCCGATGATAATCATCACGGCATTGCCCCATTCCATCAGGTAGAAGCCGGTCGTTTGAAGAAAATCGTACAGGATTTGCATAGAATTCGTTGCGATGGAAAGGCACGCCGCTGAAAGGCGACTGGCAGGACTAATTCTTCTTGCGGTGCCGAGCGTGCAGCGCGAAACCGATCGCCGCTACGACAGCTTCGTCGTGGTTGTTTGTGCTTGTGGTGGGCACCGTTGCCGCATGACTCTTGGGCTCAGGCGGCAGTACGGATTCCAACATCGCCAAAATGCGCGGCAAACTTGCGATGAACAGGCTGATCAAGACCAACGCAACAAACACAATAGAAATGCCGGTGATCGAAATCCCGATGCCTTCGTATTCGGTGATGTTTCGAATTCCGTAATACTGTTGGGCGAAGATCACGTGAATCGCTGGGAGTCCTAGAGAAAACGGGGCCCGGGGGGGGGAGGGACGATCTATTGCGCATCCGAATCGCCTAGGGTAACTCGCCCAGGGCGTTGTGTCGAGGGTGCCGTGTCGTCGCTGAAAGACTCGCCCAATCCTAAAAATCAGGCGGTTTCCGGACTTTTCCGTGTGTTACCCCAGATCGCGTACGAGGACGCAAGAGCGACTATTTGCGATTGCGATACGCTGGCCACTCGATCCGCTGCGATTCGTAGCGGGGCCACGTCCACGCCTCCCAGACCGGGCTTTCTGCTTGAACTTCGTGGTACAGCGATTTCATCAGGGTCGACATCCGCGCCAGCCGATCGGGTTGGGACGCAGAAAGGTCCGTCGTTTCGCCGATGTCGGTCTTGAGGTTATAGAGCTCGAATTTCGCCAGCTCGGCTGTCTTGATCGCCTGCATTTCTTCGGGAAGCAGGTCGGCCGACGGCTTCAAGGCGGGAATGTTCAAGTGCGCCAACAGCTTCCAATCGCCGATCCGCATGGCCACCTTCGTCTTACTGGCGGCGCGCAAGAAATGCCAATACAACGGAGTCGTTCGCTCGAGGCGTTTTCCTTCAAGCAGCGGAAGGATGTTTGCACCGTCGATCTTTCGATCGCTGGGAACAGGAATCCCCGCGACGCCGCAGAGCGTCGGCAACAGATCCACTCCGCAGATCGGCGTGTTACTGGTCTCGCCGGCCGCGGTGTGTCCCGGCCAGCGCAAGATGCCAGGGACGCGGATTCCGCCATCATAAAGATGCCCCTTCTTAGCACGCAACGGACCTGCGGATCCATGGGGGTGAATCCCCGTGATCGCCGGACCGTTGTCGCTGGTGAAGAGCAGAAACGTGTTGTCGCTGAGCTTGAGACGGTCGAGCGTAGCGGCCAGGCGACCAAAGGCGTCGTCCATCTGCGTAACATTGCCGTGATGCGCAGCACGGCTGAGGTCGTTGCGTGTCGGTTTGCCGGGTGGCGGATACAGATCGCTAAAACGTTTGTCCGACGCAATCGGTTCGTGGGGTTCGTGAAAACAGACATAGAGAAAGAACGGCTTCTCCTCATCGCGGCCGTTTTCAAGCCAGGTGATCGCTTCGTCTGCCACCAGCGGTGCCGCATAACCCTTTAGCGGTCCGGCCGGTCTTCCATTGCGGACAAAGTTGACAGGGTTCTTGTGGTTGGGTAACGCATTGTTTTGCGTGGAAAACCAATGGTCGAAACCGTGGTCTGACGGCTGCGGCTGCGACGGCAAATTGAAGTCACCGTTGAGATGCCATTTTCCGACGTGACAGGTCGAATAGCCCGCGCTGCGCAATAGCGTGGCGATCGTAATCTCGCTGCGACGAACGTGCATCGGCGAGAACATGGGAATCCAATTGTGAATGCCGACGCGATAGGGCGTCCTCCCCGTCATCAAGCCCGTCCGTGCAGGCGAACAGTTAGCGGCTGCCGCATAGCAGTCAGTAAATCGCAGGCCTTCTCGCGCTAACTGATCCAAATTTGGCGTCTTGATGACTGGGTGGCCATAGCAAGCCAGATCGCCATAGCCCAAATCGTCCGCCAATACGACGACGATGTTCGGTCGCCGATCGTTGGCCATGACCGACGACGGCAGCAGAACGACAAGCAACATGAGTAAGGCCCACGTACCGAACGTGGTTCGCTTTACGACGACGGAAAGCACTCTGGATGATCTCATCGACGTTCCTTTTGTGTTCATCAAGTTGCATTGTCGATCGGTCTGTTGATGAGCGATGTTAATCATCGAGCCACGCTTTGCGCTCTTGAAATAACCGCCGCCGCGTTGCTTCGCGGAAACGGTTGTCAAAGTCGCCTTTTGGGCGACCATCAAACTTTTCAGGCGAAATGATCCTGGCAATCTGCTTTCCGAATCCAATGCTCGGATTGAGATAGAACGAGAGGGTAGCGTGTCGCACCTGGCCGTCCCGATCTCCTTCGAAAGCACGAGCCAATTGAAAATGAGCTTGGCCGAGTCGCTGCGATTCCGCGCCACCCGCCTGTGCGATGGCTTTCGTGTTGTAATATTCGACGGCCCGCTGCAGGACCACGCGGGCCTCTTGGTAAAGTCCGAGCGCCGAATACCGCGAGCCCAACTGTATGGCCACAGCCAGATCGCGCTGATCTCGTGAATTGGCTTCTGTTAGTCGAGCCAGTTCGGTGGCGTCAAGACGTGCGCCAGGATCCGACCATTGAGCGCGAATTTCGGCAGTCACCGGCCGCGTCATACCGAGTTCGGGCAATCGTTGCTGCCAGTTCTTCAGTTCCAGCACAACACCATGTTCGTCGACGAAGAACGTCTTTGGGACGGCTCCGAACCGCGTCGCATAATCTGGATCAACCAGGGCTGGAAACGTTACACCAAATCGATCGTAGTATCGCTTCGCCGGCGCAATTCCCTCGGCATCAAGCGCCAGGCCGACGACGGTGAAGTCATCGCCACCGAACTTCCGAAAAGTCTCCTGCCACCCGGGCAGGTTGTTGCGGCAGAATCACCAACTGGCCCAACAATAGAGAATGTATCGTTTGCCTAAATACTGCGAGAAACGGACCTCATTGCCGGCAACATCAACAAATGGGATATCGGGAAGCGTTTCGCCCTTGCCAAAGCCGCGTCCTCGCCCCCACGGGGCATTGTAACCGGGCGCGGCGATCTGGCCTTCACCGACGAACGGCTCAGTGCGTGGAACGATGGTGACCTGGCCAGCGGTCTCGACCACACGAAATCGCAACGCCCCACTGACGACGTCGGCTGCGATTAGAAGCTGTTCACCGTCACGCCTGTGATTATCCGCGGCAAGCCGGACAGGAATGCAAAACCCGCCGTCTTTGTCACGGCAGAACGTGACGAGCCGCTGTGGGTCGACGATCTTCAATTCAAAATTAAGTGACTTGGCAAGATCTGCGGCGTCCAAGAATAGGACTTTCTTGTCACGGGAAAAACGGATGGTGTCCGGACGCTGTGGTTTGGCGGCGGTGGCCCAATTCGAGATCAGGATCAGTGCACTCAACGTGATCGTAAGCCGGTGGCACATCGACAGAACTCACTACGGTAGGAATTTGCAACGCAATTTGGTGCTAACCTCACCTCAGGATAGCAGAAAGGGGATACGAGAAGAAATGTCGTCGCATTGCCCCGAAATGCCGGCTCCGCCTGTCGACCAAAAACGAACTACGGGTTCGAGCCTCTTCGCATGTCGTCGCGCGGTTGGGGCGTGCGATTGATCGCCAGTGTGATCAGCGCGCCGAGGATCAAGCCGCCCACGATCAGTCCCAGAAAGAGGGGCGGGAGCAGACCGACGTCGACAAGCGATTGCCGATCACGTCCGATTATCGCCGACAGAGTTTCAAGATCGATCCCAAAGATGGCCGCCACTGTCGCAATCGGAAAGAAAATGGCTACCAAAATGTTCAGCCGGTGCGAGGCAATTGCCATCCGTTGGCTGGCCCGAGTCTGCTCTTCAGCGCGTCTCGCGACGGTCAGGTCGAGTGCGTTCTTTGTTTCGCCAGTTAACAATTCTGCAGTGCGTTCGATCGTATATGCTCGGTCCCGTGCGTCGATGATCTCGTGAGACGCCGGCGACATCTTCCGCGCCTCCTGCAATGCCTCATGCAGGTTGATCGCCGCACGCCGAACTGGTGAAAGACAGACGAGAACATCGAAATAGTCATCGGCTGTGCTGGCTTCCTCTTCTTGTCGATCAAGAGCTGCAAGTGCTGACTCGTATTCGTCCAGATGTTTGTTGAGTGCGGCAATGCCGCTGCCCAATTCGTTGGACGACCATACTCCGTGGTCATCGTGCCAAAAGAATCGACCGACACGTTGCGCGTCTTCTGGTTTGGGTGGTGTGTGTAGGACAAGTAACAAATGCCCGTCGGCTTGCATCGCACGTTGACGCCCAGCGTGTGACCCGAGGCGATCGTGGAAATTCTGGGGGACCTGCCAGGCGGCTGGTAGAATCGACTGCTTGGTCATTGTTTGACTCCGTTTTGAACGGTGTGCATGACCACAAGCGTACCGAAAATCGGCCCGAGCAACTACTCTTGGGGGCTGTTGAATTCGGACGTTCCCTAGGAAACCAATAGAGCGCCCAATGCGTCGACGAGAGTGCCTTCCGCAAGTTCCTCAAAGGCACGGTCCAACGCGCCGAGCAGCTCTTCGGAATCTCCATCAACCGGGGCCAACGTGTGGCCCGTGTCAGTCGGCTCGACCGGGGCGGCCAACACAGCAATCGCGACGTCCACGGCGTCCTCGCGGTGATGATCGTCGAAGTCGTGTGTCGAGTGGATCAGCGTGTTACCTGATTCACCTTCGCCAACATCCAGGCTGGACAGCGACAAATCGCTGGTGGTTCTGGTGGTGTCCAAGGTGGTCAACGTGACGGGCTCGGGAGGACTAAACACAGGTTGAAGAATTGGAGGAGGCGTTTGTGTCTGGCCACCCGTCGGCGTTGGGGAACTGCCAGTCAGCGTTGGGGAACCACCGATCAACGTTGGAAAACCGACGGTCGGCGTTGGGGAACCGCCGGTCAGCGGCGGTGCTTCGCCTTCACCGGATCCGTTGGTGTTCACTTGAGTCAGTAATGCCTTGAACTCTGCCGGTCTTCCATTCAAGCGAATTCGACTAGTACCGTCGGGCAACTGATTGAGGATGTTCAGCATGCCGTTGGTATTGGGAATGGTGCCCTGGAACGTGCCTTCGGCATCGTCGATAGTTAGCGAGACGGCATCACCGCCTGCTGCCATCTGAATCTGGACGTTGTTGGCATCTTGCCATTCCGGACCCAAGGCCAACCAATGTTGCTCCGCAAGACCAACGGCCACATTGGCAAAGCTGGACGATCGCGAACTAAGTGAATCGAGGTAGGTTGGGTAGACCGGATCGATCGCCGGCTCGCCAATGCCAACCGTCACCACCGCTCCCTGGTCACCGACAACAACATCGGCAGCACCGTTCAACAGGAACGGACCGCTGACCTGAACTTGATACGCTCCAGGCAACACACCGAGGAAATTAGCTTGGCTGTTGAAGTCGGTCCTTTCAACTGGCCGGACTGCCTGTCCATCCTCAAGAAGGCGAATGTCGAATTCAAAGAGCTTATCGCCCCCACTGTCTCCGAGCGTTACGTCAATTGTGCGGCCCTTGATCTCGCCGAAGTTATTATCCGTGCCGTCAACACCTTCGGCCAGTGTGACCGTAAATGTGTCATTGCCTTGCGCGTCTTTGCCCGCAACACCACCTTGGCTGCCAGGGGTGTCCTTGCCGTCCAGGAGTGGAATGCCATCGCCATCGAGATCTTCGGCGGGCTGTGTCTGTGTAATCACAAAATCGCCAGGTGCCAGACTTCCGAACGAATAAGAACCATCGACGGCGGTCTGCGTCGTGCGGTTAACAGCACCGAAGAGATCCGTACCAGTCAGAGTGATCGTGACGCCATCGAGCAGGCGTTCGGTGGTCTCACGAACACCGTTATCATTGGCATCGACATAGACGAAACCGGACAAACTGCCTGGCATGAATTCGACCACTTCGATCGTCGCAAGGGCTGTATCGGTGCCACCGTTTCCATCGCTGATCGTGTGGGTAAATGTGTCGGTTCCAAGGAAGCCGGCGACCGGCGTGTAGCGAACAGACAGCCCGTCGCTGGCGATCTCTACGATCGCACCCGCCGTAACGTTGGAAACTCCAGTGATCGTGAGCGTTTCGTCTGTGTCAGGCGCGAACGAATCGTTGCCCAACAGGTCTAACGAGTTTTCCGAAGTGTCTTGCGTTACGGTCAAGCCTGTATCGTCGTTGGCCGTTGGAGCATCATTTCCTGGTGAAACGACGACGACAACGGATGTTGACGCAGTGCGAGGATCAACGGGATCATCGTCAGTGATTGTGTAGGAAAACGTGTCTTCGCCAAAGAAATCCGGGTTCGGTGTATATAGTACTTCACCGGAGGAAGACAACGTGACAGTGCCGTTTAGTGGCTGCGTAAACCCGGCGGCCACGACACGAATCACTTCGT
This sequence comes from Pirellulaceae bacterium, assembly GCA_030744095.1. The sequence continues at coordinate 6,722 of JASLRF010000337.1, forward strand.
CTTGATCCGGCGCGGAACTGTCATTTTCCATGACGTCCAATACGACGTCGACGCTGTCCTCGGGAATCAGGTCGGGCGAATCACCGAAGCGATCGGCGACGGCAGTTGGAGGGTCGTTGATGTCTTTCACGGTAACCGTCACCGTCGCAGTGCTGAATTGTGGATCGACCGGATCCCGATCACTCATCGTGTACGTAAATGTGTCTTCACCGATGAAATCTGCCGCGGGCAAATAGGTTACTCCCAAACCGACGCCGGCGATGGCGACACTGCCACCTTGCGTGCTGGTGGTTTGTACAGAATCGACTCGGAAGCGGCCTTTTTCTGTGTCAGGATCGGGATCGGCCAGATCGTTGGCTAACACGTCGATGAAGGCGGGTTCCAGAGTATCTTCGTCGACATCCACGGTGTCGTCGATCGCAGTCGGTGGATCGTTCAGATTGAACACGAACAGCGACTGAGAACCGGTAAGCGTATCTTCGCCATCGGTCACATCGAAGCTGATGGAGTCGGCACCGGTGTAGTCTGCATCGGGTGTGTAGCGCAACTCCGTCGATTCCGAGTTGAACGTGACGGTCCCGTGCTCAGCTGTGGGTGTGCCCACGAAGGTCAGATTCAAACTCAGCGGGTTGTTGGTCACATCGGCGATACTAATCGGATTATCGGCGGAGTCCTCTTCAGGTTGAAACTCGATATTCACAATTCCGAATCGTGCATCGACATTGACGGTTGCATTGACGAATTGCATGGTGCCAAAGCTTGGGTTGGCACTCGGGCCGACAGGGTCGTCGAACCGCGAGTCACCCGCATTGTAGACACCCGCGTCAAACTGTGGTGTTTGTCCAACATCACCTGGATCGTTGGGATCTGTAGTCGGTTCGCCAACCAAGGTGACAGTTCCTGAACCGATGACATTCAGTGGCACGCTCCACAAGAGCCGTTCACCTTGTCCCAACGGAGTAATGCTGCCCGAGAATGCTCCGGCCATATCAATGATACCGGGGGCGGAGGTGTTGTTTTGCTGGCCACCCGTATACGCATCGCCATAGGTCAAGGGACCAGCCACGCTAACAATGCTGCTGTCGTATAAGACGTCCAAGTAGGCCGAGAAGACTCCGCCATCCTGTGGATTTGGAAGCGCGCGAACATCGTCGACAAAGACGCTCAACAGTAATTCGTCGCCGGTTTTGACGAGATTATTTGCCGAAAGAGGCTGACCGTCCTTGGTGACATCAAGGTGAAAGAGGATAACGACTGGTTCCTGAACATCAACCGAAAACAACTGCGTGCTCGAGTTT
>JASLRF010000338.1 GCA_030744095.1 Pirellulaceae bacterium
TGGGCATCCGGTTGTCTTCCGCGACTGCCCAATAGGTCACCTTGTCGTTTGCGGTTAGTCCCAGCCGCGACGGAACGAAGTCATAAGTGGCGATCGTTTGCCCACGCCGGCCGCCGGCATCCTCGAACAGCATTTCTTCCAACACATTGGTTCCGCCAGCCACTGCACGCAACATAAGGCGACTCAGGCCGAAGTCCGGATCGACCGCTCGAACCTCGATCTTGCGACGGCCGCTCACAGGAATTGTGATGCGATTCTGCGTTGGGTCGAGAATCTCGACCTCGGGTGCCAAGTCGGGGACCACGTCGATCTGATGCAGAATCGGGTGCTGGCTGTCCGCGCCGGCGTCGGTCACAAACGACAATTGGTAGGAATCGTAGACCGGTGTCCGACGATCGCCGGTCAAGGCCAAGGTAAACGTTTGGCGCGCCGTCGTGCCTTGAAACTTCATTGCCAGTTCTACCGGCGGACGCGCTGTGTCACTCGCCTCAAAAGGATTGAACGTGACTGCCGCGGAACGAATCGGCTGGTTAGCGCTGGCCACAATGGTGACGCGCGTCCCTTCTAGCGCACGGATATTCCCGTCTCGGCGTACGGTCTCCAGTGGTCGGTCGGTGTAGCGGGGGTAGTCGTATTCGATCGAGTCGACCAGGATCGAGGGTACAGGCGAGAGCGTGATCGTAAATGTCTCAGAAACCGCGTCGCCGGATTCAACTCGGTATTCGAGATCGTGTTGCAGGCCCTCCGTATCAACCGGCAATGTTGCATGGTAGGCGAGTTCGTTTTCGTCCAGCTGCATCGTCACGTGCCGTTCGACGGTCTGGCCATCGTCCGTGCTATAGATCAGCGATACGGTGTCTTTGCCTTCACGGGCACCACGCAATCGCGCCGTGACATCAACAAGCTGACCCTGCACGGCTTCGATCGTACCTGGTTGAATATCCTCGATCACAACACGACTCGGCCGCGCAATCGTTTGCCATGGAACAGCAACGCGTGCCAACGTCTGAAAGGGATCCTTCGGCGATAAGATCGTGTAGGCCGCGCCCGCCGCCAAGACTGCGACCAGTACGTAACCAACGTTGATCATCTTCGACCGATCCACGGCGGTATCGACGGGCACACTGGCCAAGTCCGTAGCCGCCTTCTGCTCCATCGCCTGATAAACAACTCGATGCACCGCGGACTGATTCGCCCGAAGCATGAGAAAATTGATCAGGCTGTTCTTCAGGGACGGGGTGCCTTGTTCGATCGATCGTGCCGCATAAAGCGGGTTGATGCGATGGATCATCAACGGCAAAACGCCTGTGACAAAATGCCAACCACAGCCGACCAACAGAATTCCCAACGCCAACAGTCGCCCGAAAAAACCCAAGCCGATGACCCAGTGGTCGATCACTGCGATCATCAACAAATAGCCGACAGCACCAGCCGCCAATGCCATCAAGGCGGTGCACAGATCCACGAACTTGACCTGGCGTTGCGTTTGCCGAAGCTGCCGCGCGACCGATTCGCCATATCCGCTGGCACCATCTCTTCCAGTCCCCTGTCCTCCGGGATGGGACGGGTCGGCCACGGGCGGTGGCAAAGTCGATTTGGCCGTTCCCGTCGCCATTTTCTTGAATCTCGTTTCCTTACGTCAGGCCGGGCGTCCGCCAGCCGCGGTGTTCCAGCCGAGTAACTTGTGTTGCGATAGCAGTTTAAGGCCTATTTCGAAGATCCTCGGCGTGACCTCAATACAGTCTTCAATTATAGACGACTGCCAAAGCCCAAAGGCCTCCAAAACCCCAAGAAATCAACGGGGCGCCTTGAGTTTCTGGGCGTTCAGACGGACGATGACGAAACGACGGGATTGCGCGGAGCCGCTCGACGGCATGAAATCCGCCAGACACGAAAAACGCCACTCGCGCCTGTTCCGCCACCCGCCCCTGCCCTTTCCATCGGTCGACGCCGATCAGACTCGACCAGCCATCGCCATCCGAACCTTTTCGCCAGAACGACGCAGCCTGCAGAAAGACCAGTACCGCCCGATGACAAACCCGTCTCCCACAAACATCATTTCTCTCCACGCTGACGATAATGTCTGCGTGGTCATTCGCACGTTGACCGCCGGAACGAAGATCGCCATCGGCGGCGTGTCGTTCACATTGGAACGCCCCGTGGGAATCGGCCACAAACTGGCAATCGCCCCAATTGCCAAAGGCGAACAAGTAAAAAAATACGGTCAGACAATCGGTTACACGACCGAGCCGATCGAGGTTGGCGACCTGGTTCACTTGCACAACCTCTCCAACGGCGACTTCCAAAAGGACTACGCGAGTGCAACGGAGATCCCACCTCCGCCAACGCCAATTACTGACCGCACCTTCCAAGGCTACCGCCGGGCTAACGGTGGCGCGGGAACGCGGAACTACATCGCGATCATTTCGACGGTGAACTGTTCGGCTTCAGTTAGCAAATACGTCGCAGAGCGTTTTGATCAGTCTTTGTTGAAGGACTATCCGAAGGTCGACGGCGTGGTCGCCTTCACGCATCAAAGCGGCTGCGGAATGCAGTTTGATGGAATCAACCATCAGATGCACAACCGCGTGATGGGTGGCATCGCGCGGCACCCCAACATCGGTGCTTATTTGTTGATCGGCCTGGGATGTGAACAAGGGGCGATGAGCCATCTTCTCACAGATCAAAACCTGGTTCAGATCAACGACGACAGCCGGCCAGCAAACTCGCCACCGGTATTCTCCATCCAAGATATGGGCGGCACCGCCAAGACAATCGAGGCTGGCGTGCGTAAGATCACGGAGATCCTGCCGCGAGCGAACGACGTTGAGCGTGTTCCAATTCCGGCCAGCGAGATCGTGCTGGGGACAGAATGTGGTGGGTCGGATGGCAATTCAGGAATCACCGCCAACCCGGCGGTTGGCATTGCCTCGGACATGCTGGTGGCCTGTGGCGGTACGGCCATCCTGGCCGAGACGTCAGAGATCTACGGCGCGGAACACTTGCTGACACGCCGCGCGGTCTCGCCCGATGTTGCAAAAAAACTGATCGACCGCATCGAGTGGTGGAAATGGTATGCGGCGACGTTCGGCGCCGAACTAGACAACAATCCTTCCGTTGGCAATAAGGAAGGCGGCCTGACGACGATCGCGGAAAAGTCGCTGGGGGCTGTCGCCAAGGGAGGTTCGACGGCACTCGTCGAGTTTTACCAATACGCCGAGCCAGTTACCAAGCGTGGTTTCGTCGTGATGGACACGCCCGGATTCGACCCTCCCAGCGTCACGGGAATGGTGGCCGGTGGTGCGAACGTGGTGGTCTTCACAACCGGACGGGGTAGCTGCTTTGGCTGCAAGCCGACGCCCTCGATCAAAGTCGCCTCGAACACCCCGATGTACACGCGGATGATCGACGACATGGACCTCAATGCCGGCGAAATCCTCAACGGCGTCCCCGTCAAAGACGTTGGCCGCGAGATCTTCGAGGAGATTCTGGCCGTCGCCAGCGGCAAGGAGACCAAGAGCGAACAGCTGGGCATCGGCGACGAAGAGTTCGTGCCCTGGGCGATCGGTCCGGTCTTGTAGCGATGGTCGGTGACACATCTGTTCGTCTTGCAGATCCGACAGTAAGCTGGTCGTCACGAGCGGATCAAACTCATTCGATCCGTGGCAATTGAATTCACGCTGATCATGGATGACCACATTGCTTGACGCCACCAAGTTTCGGAACGTCGTCAGTGGACAACGCCGAGGCCTCGTCGGCACGGCCTGGCGAGCTTTGTTTTCCGTGGCGGAACTCCCATACCGATGCGCCGTCGCTTGGCGGAATCGGCAATTCGACACCGGTCGACGAACCACGCATCAGGTCGGCGTGCCGGTGATCAGCGTCGGTAACCTGACGGTCGGAGGCACTGGCAAGACGCCGATGGTCGAGTGGCTGGCCAAGTGGTATCGCGGGCACGGAATTCGTGTGGTCGTCATCAGTCGCGGCTATGGTGCGCAGGTCGGATCCCGCAACGACGAAGCGCTCGAGCTGGAACAAAAGCTGCCCGACGTGCCACACTTGCAGAATCCCGATCGGGTCGAGGCCGCCAAGACTGCCATTGAAGAATTCGATTCGCAGTTAATTCTTCTGGACGACGCCTTTCAGCATCGTCGCATCCACCGTGATTTGAATTTGGTCTTGATCGACGCGCTCGAGCCGTTTGGCTATGGACACCTGCTGCCGCGCGGTCTGTTGCGCGAACCGATTGTGGGATTGCGCCGCGCCGATGCCGTCGTCTTGACACGTGCTGACGCTGTTAATCACGAAATTCGCGAGCAGATTCACAGCCAGGTTTCGGCGTGGACCGGCGATGCGGCGTGGATCGAGGTTTCACATCAACCCGTCGCTCTGCGAAATCACACTGGCCAAGAAGAAGCCCTCGATCCCCTGCCGGCCAACCGCATCGCCGCGTTTTGTGGGATCGGGAATCCAGCTGGCTTTCGCCACTCGCTGACTGCTTGCGGTTTCGATATCGTTGGTTTTCGTGAATTTCCCGATCATCACGCGTTTGATCGTGATGACCTGGATTCGCTCGACACGTGGGTTCGAGAACTTGACGTCGACGCGGCGATCTGCACGCACAAGGATCTGGTCAAGATTGGCACGGATTCAATTGGCACGGGCTCGGCCGGCAGGTGCCCTTTATGGGCGTTGCAGATTGGCCTGGAGATCCTTGACGGTGGCCGACAGCTCGAGGCACGATTGAGCGGCTTGCTCGAGGCAATTCAACAGACGTGATCACGCAGCTGATCGGCACCGCCGCGTGCCGGCATCCGATTGGCCAGCGGCACCTAAGTCCGACGCATGACTCTTGTCGAGCACCCGCTGATAGAGAGCTAGGTACGCGCGGGCGGCACGCGGCCAGCTGAATCGCCCAGCGTGTTGTCGCAGCCTGTCACCGAACTGTGAATCTCGCTCGACGATTTGCAGTCCCGCGCGGACTGCAGAGGCCATCGTGTCTGGGTCGAGATCATGCCAATAGAAGGCCAGGTCACCGCCAACTTCGGGCAGGCTGGTCGCGTGCGAGCAGAAGACTGGCCGCCCACTGCCCATTGCTTCAATCAACGGGAGCCCGAACCCCTCGCTACGCGACGGAAAGAGGAACGCTGTGCAGTTTTGATACAGCCAGGACCGTTCGGCGTCCGACACTTTGCCGGGTAGAATGATGCGGTCAGCCAGTTTGTTGGCTGCGGCCTTTTGTTCGATGCGATGCGCGTAGTCCGTCGATTTCGATCCAGCGATCACGATCTTGAACTCGGGCAACCGTGATGCGACATCGACCAGCGTGTGAAAGTTTTTCTTCGGCGTAATGTCGCCAATGGTAAACAAAAACCGACCGGGTTCGAGAAAGTTCGGACGCGTTGCGGCTGCGTCGCTTGGATTGACGCAGACTCCATGCGGAATGACGGCAATGTCTTTGCCTCTGATGTCGAGGTGTTCGCGAATCTCACCTGCGGCGTGTTGTGAAGCCGTTGTGAGGACGCTGGCTCGATTCACTTTGGCTTGCAGTCGCTTCAGACGTCGGCGAATGGAAGCGGGGGATTTTTCTCGGAGGAAATTCAGATCGTGAATGGTCAGGATCAGACGCGTTGATCGATGCAGCGGAAGAAACCGCGTGTCTTGATGTGTGGCGTGCCAGAGCGCTGGTCGCCCGCGGAAGGGGAGCAGGCCGCACCACGGTCTCACGAAGGGGGCCAGGGGTTCTGCGCGCCAGGGACTCGCGTCAAGGAATCGGCCGGTTCGATCCGCCAGCAATTCACGATTGCCTGGCCGCACCAACAGCACGGGTGTTAGTTGTCCGTCAAGTTCGTCGAGGAGGGCTCGGCCGAGGTGCAAGGCAAACTGTCCAAGGCCGCAGTGAACGTTGCGCAGGCGTTCGACATCGATCACCACGTTGGCCAAAAGGGGGGACTCCCAACTCAACTGCCAGTTCCACAGAATGCACACCCGTGGGGGGATAGTAACGCGACCGTGAAAATATGTCGAGACAAGCTCCAGCGGCCGCAGGCGAGGAGGGGGGGCAAGTGTCGAATTCTGTTGACACTGCCGGCCGTCGTCGATATTGTCCGCAGCACGCTGGCAGGCCAGATGCGAGTGAATCTGTCGCTGGTTGATCTGTTACTGGGCCACGCTAGCAAAGCTCGTATTCACAACAAGGTCGCAGCACTAATGAAGCTCGGAGTCATTCTCCCCAACTGGATCGGCGACGCCGCAATGGCAACTCCGGCACTTCGTGCGCTCTCCGAGCAGTTCGGATCGTCGGCAACGATCGTGGGGATCATGCGGCCGTACGTGTCCGAAGTCCTTGAAGGGTCCCCCTGGCTGCAAGAACGGATCTTTTACAACCCCAAGACAAATGGCAAGAACCAGACTTCCTGGTCCCTGATTCGACGTTTGCGGCAGATGAAACTAGACGCGATGGTCCTCTTGACCAATTCGCTCCGGACGGGTGCTATCGCCTGGTTGAGTGGCGCACGAGAACGCATCGGCTACGCCCGCAACGGTCGTGGAGTGCTTCTGACAGACGGCTTGAAGCCGTTGCGTACCGGTCGCGCCTATACGCCGGTGTCGGCGGTCGACTACTACCTGGAACTCGCCCGCGCAATGGGATGCCAGCCCGTCGCACGGACTTTGGAGCTGTCCACCACCGGTGAGAACGAACGGGCCGCCGATCGTGCTTGGAAGAATCTTGGCCTGCCGGATAACGCTAAGGTCGTCGCGATCTGCCCGGCTGGTGCTTTTGGTGCCGCGAAACATTGGCCGACGGAACAGTTCGCCGAG
>JASLRF010000339.1 GCA_030744095.1 Pirellulaceae bacterium
GTAGCTCGTCAATGATCCTGTCCCTACTGTCCATCCGCGAACAGTAGCAATTTTGCTAAACTAACGATGTACCAATTCTTTACCGTGAACGGTTACACATTTTCTTCAAATGGTGAATCCAGGTCGGCCTGTTACGCCTGATTGGCCGAACGAAATCTCTTGCTGATTTCCTTTCTCAGCGATTCGAACTGTGTTTGGTTGAGAACCCCCCCAATGCGTTTCCTCGGAATCACGGCCGAACTGGCCGACCGCCCAAATCAGCTCGACTCGTGGCCCGAGAATTGAATGTTTCTTCCGATGAGCGCCTGGGCCACACGGCCTGACACCTGACGCCGCCCGTAAACACGGTGCGAGTGTCCACTCGGCCGCCTTGCATCGCGTTGCAGCCATCTGCAGGATCTCGCCAACAGACCGTCTTCTATAAAACTCGAAGACATGGCTTGACATGGCAGATGGCCCATCGTAGTCTTCTAGTTAACTTGAATGTTGTTTTGTCCAAGCCGAGTAGAGAGCTATGTCGCGCCCTTCGTCGCAACACCCCACGGAACTTGAGCTGCGGATCCTGAAGATCCTTTGGGAAGAGTCGCCCTTGCCGGTGCGCGACATTCGCAAACGCCTCGCGGAGCAGGGGCGAGATATCGCGCACACGTCGGTCATCACGACATTGAACACGATGTTCGAGAAATCGCAGCTGAAACGCAAGAAACAAGGCCAGGCCTTTCTCTTCTCGCCACGGGTCGCCCGTGAAGATGTGTCGCGACAGATGCTTGGTGATCTCGTCGAGCGGTTGTTTGACGGCTCCGCGCCTGCCGTCATGCTAAGTCTGTTCGATTGCTCCGAAGTCGACTTGGACGACGTCAAGGAACTTCGCAAGCTGATCAACCGCAAAGCCAAGGAACAACAATAATGAACGTGACATGGCTCGAGACGATTGCGAATCAGGAAATCTGCGTGCGATTCACCCTCACACTGCTGCACTTCATCTGGGAGGGGCTGGTGGTTGGTCTGCTGGCGTTCGTCCTACTTCGGTGGCTGCCGGACGCATCGGCCATGCGGCGCTACGCGGTCAGCTTGTCAGCGTTGGTGTTGATGATCGCTTGCTTGCCCGTCACGTACGCCTTGCTGTCACGGCAAGGGGAAACGGCCGTAGTGCTTCTCCCTTCTGACGAGATCGAGATCCGGAACGAGGACGCATCAACCTCGTTGGCTCGGCCAGCCAAACCAGTGGCTTTCGTCTCGTCTAGATCACACGCAGGCTCGTTCAGCGAGGGCGCGCAGGCAAGCGCCGGAACTGGTAGTGCGCAACCCCGATCAGCAGATGGGACGGTTTTGGAAGGCCATCCTACCGAATTCGCTGCTGGATCTCTGCTGCAGATCATCGCGCCTCTCGCAACCGCTGCGTATCTGCTTGGTGTGACATTCATGATGCTACGGCTTGCCGTTGCCCTCTGCGGTGGTCAACGGCTGAAACGCATTGCCGCCACAATCAACGACAAACCTTTGCGCGACCTAATCGTCTCACAAGCTCGTCGGGCGGGCATGAGGGCGGCGCCTGCGGTCGCGTATTGCAACCGCGTGTCCGTTCCCGTTGTCGTGGGGATTCTGAAGCCTACGGTCCTGCTTCCTTCCTCTCTGGCAACAGGAATGCCGGTGGATCAATTGGAAGCCATCTTCACGCATGAACTGGCTCATATTCGTCGATTCGACCTGTTGGTGAATCTCTTGCAGAGGCTTGTCGAATCGCTGTTGTTTTTCCATCCAGCAGTTTGGTACGTAAGTCGTCTTGTCAGCGTCGAGCGCGAGAACTGCTGTGACGACTTCGTCTTGCAATCCGGTTTCCAGCGGCTTCAATACGCGTCGGCCCTCGTGAGAATGGCCGAGCTCTCCGGCAAGTTGGAAGGCAATGATGTCACTTCGCAAGTCGCGGCATTGGCGGCTTCTGGCGAGAGTCCTTCACAGTTCAAACGCCGCGTCATGCGATTGCTTGGTGAGGGCGATCGGCCTCGGCTGCGTTTGACGCGAGCCGACTGGACGATGGCAACAGCGGGAATTGCACTGGCTGGCCTACTCCCATTGCTGGCGTACGCGCAGCAGCCAACAGGCGGCACGCTACAGGACCAATCGGCCACGGACAGTGCAGCAACCGAGAGCACACACATCGACAAGCTGGTGGCTTCAGAAGGTGTTCCGCGCGTCTTGATGGTTGAGGATTGGCGGAAGAGTGGTGACCATCAGGCGATTGTCGATGTACTCCGTAGGCAAGGCTTCAATGTCGAACTCCGACCGTCGAGCAAACCGCTTCCTACGCAAGCGGAGCTGTTGAAGTTCGACTCGGTGATCCTGGCTGATGTTCCGCGCAGCAGCGGCGAATATGCGGACACGTTGAGTTGGATCACCGACGAGCAGATAGAACTCTTGGCGCAAAACACGCGCGACTTCGGATGTGGTTTGGTTTTGTTCGGCGGGTCGCGAAGCTTTGGGCCCGGAGGATGGGGCGGGACCGAGTTGGAAAAGGCGATGCCCGTTGATTTCAAGTGGAGCGACTCTGAAAACCAGGGCGCGCTCGTCATGCTGTTGCATCCGGCCGAATTGCGGCGTGGCAACCACTGGCAGCAAGTTGCGGCCAGAGCCGCTTTCAATCAACTCGGCCCCAGCGACCATTGTGGCGTGATCTACTACACCAAAGATGGAACGAGATGGCTGTGGGGCGGAGATCGCGGCGTCGTTCAGCTCGGTGACCGGCGAGGTGAATTGCTCGCCAGAATCGACGGCTTGGAGGCGGGCGATATGCCTGATTTCCAACCGGCGTTTCGGATGGCTCTTGACGCTCTCCGGCGACTTCCGACAGCCTCCCGAAGTGTCCTCCTCCTCACCGATGGCGATCCGGCCGCGCCAAACCAGTCGACATTAAAAGAATTCCGCCAGGCCGGGATTCCAGTTTCCGTCGTCCATGTAGATCTGCATGGTCCTGTGACCAACAAGCTCCCGCAACAAATCGCCTCGTCCACAAGTGGTCGATACTATCACGTTCGTAATTCCGTCCCCGCAGTGCTGGAGCGCATCTTTGCTCGCGAGTCTCGCGTCGTGTCGCGGTCACTCATCTACCGGCCATCGCAAGACATCTCGCCGAAGTTAACCAACGAAGGCGATTTCGTGGACACAATCGTAGGACCGGTGCCGCCGGTCTTGGGCCTTGTGGAAACCAAGTTAAAAGACAATCCGCTCGCCCGCGCTTCGATCATCGCTCCGGGGCGAGACGGGAACGACCTGCCTGTCTTGGCTAGCTGGACCTATGGGCTGGGGCGCACGGCCGTCCTGACGACGGGCATTGATAGCCCGTGGACAGAAGCCTGGCAGACTTGGAAGGGCCGCGATCGCCTGTTGGGTGATATCGTTCGGTGGTCGATGAAGACAAAGGTTGAAGGCAACGGAGGAGCGGGCAGGGCGAAGGGTGGCGACAACAAAATCGCTGGAGACTTGAAACGTCTGCAAGGAACGTGGGCGTTGTCTGCGGAATGGTCGCATGGCGGCGCAGAGCCCGCGGCGGTTCGCGATGATGCAGTGGCAATCGAGGACAGCCCGATGCAGCTCGTGTTCCAATCCGACATGGTAACAGCTCCGTTCAGCCCGCCGCTTTACCCACCAAACGTGACACCCCGCCAGATGAAGCTGCGGCTCGAAACCGAAGGTTCGCTGAATGTGCTCCATTTGACTGGTGAGCGAGAAGACGGCAAGAGCGAAACTCAATATTACTTGTACCGTTTTCGCGACGAACAGTTGGAACTCTGCTTCTTCAAGAAACAGCGGCACCGTATCCCACTCGCATTCAAGACTGGCCGAGCGTCTGACGCCATCATCTGGACTTTCGATCAACTTCCCGTGGAAGATGCGTTGGATGGCAATACCCGAGAGACGTTGGGCGAAGGCGACCACACCATCCCACGTTGGGAACGCTGGGAGATCCGATTCGACTCGTCGAGTCAGCAGGCTTATGCAACGCAGTTGGATTTCTTCGGAATTGAGTTGGGAGCAGTCGGCGGTGGCAAGAAGACCGTTGACTATGCACGCAACCTCCTGAAGGGTCGGCCTGATTCACGATTGGGGCCAGGTGACAAAGAAATGCGATTCTATATGACCTGGCGAGGTCGTAACCTGGAGCATTTTGATCGCAACATCTTACGGTCAGCGGGAGTCGATGTGAGGCCCGGACGGCTGTTGATGCAATTCTATCCTAAGCAGGTCGAGGACCGATTGGCGTGGATCGAGATGAAGAATGCCGATGGCAAGACAGTCCAAGAATTCCTCAAGACCGTGTTTGGTGTAAGAGAGAAACGCGGGGGTTACGAGTTTTTCGTGATGGAGCAACGATTCCGCCCAAAACCACGCGACAGTGCCGTGGCGAAACCGCAGATCACCGGGCAGCTTGTGGGTCGCGATGGCAGGCCCAGCAATGTCCAGCGAGCGTTCAAGTTTCTTTGCGAGAGCAAGACGGGGTCTCCTCTTGTGGCTGCGACGAAGAAGCCGCTGGGGATGTCGGTGGTCGATGGAATTGACAAGCTTTGGCACTCCGTGACGGATGATCGCGGGAGTTTCGAGTTCGACGAGGTGCCACTTGGGAACTACAAGCTTGTTGCACAGTCTTGGCCGGGAACGAATGAGATTCCCACGATGAACAGCGAACCTAGCACAACCGTGCGGCTGCATGGAGTTGTCGAGAACATCAAAGTCGACGGCACTGGCCCAACGCAAACGCAGATTAGGTCGCTGGGTGAAGGCGTTTTGAAGATTGTGAATGACCCCAAGGAACCGCACGCCTTCCTGTTTCTCAGCCGCGCGGCCATGATCGGAGATCCAATCCTGGGGCCGCTGGGCTGGGGCGAGGAGTTCATTGCCAATGCGATTGGCGTAACGTTGATGGAAGACGTGCATGTCACGATTGAAGGTCTTCCAGACAAGAACGATGTTCATGTCGCTTTGTTCAACTACGACAATAACCCTGGCATCGGCGGCGGCAGTTATCGGGTTGGGCAGCAAGAAGAAGTCCGTCTCAAGATCTACGCCACGTGGAGCAACGGGCGCTACGATCCGCCTGATCGTCTGCTCAAGCTCGTGGAGCATTTCGAGAATACCGATCTGTCACTTTCAAAGTTGATCGGTTTGGAGAACGGCGATGCCCGCAACCACGAAGAACTGGTTCGTATTGCAGGTGAAGCCCCCGATCGGAAAGTCAAGGTCGATGAACTCGGTGAGTTCCGTTTCATCGATACCTTGGCTGCGCTCAGATACAAGTGGTTGAGGCAAAACCATCCGGCGCGGCAGAAGGCCAGGTAGGTTGGGGTGGAGCTCATTTGTCAGATCTTGAATTTGGGATTGAAGAAGAATGGTCGCCCGCCGAGATAGTCGTTGATCGCTCCGCGATCAAAACGTTTGGTTCGCGGAGCGAACCACGACAATCAGGCTCGACAACCCTAATTCTTAGTCTCGACAAAACACTAGGTATCGAATAGATCGAGAGGCTCATGCGCCAACGGGGGAATGCCGAGCCAGTTCTGGAGAACGGAGGAGTAGATCTGGCGAAAGTCAACGGACATCTTCAGATCGCCCTTTGACAGATCACTAAGGCTGGGTGTCTTGGCATGGAGGCCAGGCTTGACGTCGGGACCGGCGAGGAAGACGGGGCCAGCGGTGCCGTGGTCGGTGCCGAGCGATGCGTTTTCCTTGACGCGGCGGCCGAATTCGCTGAAACAGAGGATCGCAACGCGATCGTCGAGCTTGGAGGCCCGAAGGTCTTCGAGGAAGGCAAAGACAGCGCGGGAGAGATCGCGGAGCAACCTCGAGTGAGTGGGGAGTTGCGCGGCGTGTGTGTCGTAGCCGGATTGGACGGCGTAGAAGACGCGAGTGCCAAAGCCAGACTTGATCAGCCGCGAGACAAGACGCAATCGCTTCGCCAACTCGTTGCTCGGGTAGCTTCTGCCGGCATCGGGCTTGGCGGCGAATTCACTCAGACGTTCGGCGGTGGCGAGCGCATCAAGCGAGCTGCGCTGGAGAAACGAAGTGAGGTCGTTGGATGAAGTCTTGGGGTCTGATTTCGTAGTCGAAACCGCATCGGGCAACGTGAATTCATCGATCCCGTTGATCGCGGCGGCGACACTGCGACGGCCGCGGATCGCAATAGGCGGTTGCGCGTTGCCGATCAACAATGCGGCCGGCGAGCCGTCTTGTGGTCGCTTGGTTTGATCCAAAGCGCGGCCGAGCCATCCATGCGTATTATGCTCCTCTTGGTCGAAGCTGCACGTCTGCCAAATCGCCATGCTCACGTTGTGCGAGCGATTTGGGTTTGGGTAGCCGACGCCTTGAACAATCGCGAGCCGGTCGCTTTCCCACAGCTTGCCGAAATCTCCCATCGACTGATGCAAGCCAACAGCGTCGTTTAGCTTGATCAACTGGCTAGACGGGAGTTGCAGTCGTGTCCGATGTTTCCGGTAGCCTTCGTCCATGAACGGCACGACTGTGTTGATACCATCGTTGCCGCCATCGAGCTGAATCACGACCAAGATGCGGTCGTCCTGCATAGATTCAACAGCGCGCGCCGTACTGGCCAAGAACGCAGGAACTGTGGGAGCAAGCGACAACAGCGACGAGCGTTTCAGAAACTCACGGCGGTTGAACATCGTCTGGTCTCCATAATGTAGATGCCATCTCGCTCTGTGCGGTGGCCACTATCCCAATTGCGCCTCGGGCGAGGCAAGTACCGATTCGAACATCCTACGGGCAAGATCGCCAGTGTCTTCTTTCGCCGGCACACTGTCACGGATACGCAGGCAGTATTCTTCCGATGTACCGGTAACGAGCAGCGTTGCAGCGAAGTCAGCAACCGTGGCCTGTGTAACGTCGCCGTCAATATGTTGACTCAGCTTCACTATGTCCAGCGGCTTCGCCGGTTGTCGTAGCGAACCGCGAGTCAGCTCGGATGCGAAAGCGGCTCGGCCGATCCTCGAACGCGTCGTGATCCATTGGCGACCACCGGGCCAACCGAAAACGTTGGGCGGATAGAACACATCTTGGCCCAACCTGGCCGTCCACTCGCTCAGAACCAGTGTGCTCGGCGGCGGATCGCACATCTCCAGCGCTCGAACCGCGCCGACAATGTACTCCAGCGGGCCTAGTACTCGCATTCCGATGTTGTTCAGTGCGAAGAAAGCTTCACAACGGAGGATCGTCTCGACGGCCCAGCCAATATCCAGATCGTGTGCGCGCAGCTCCGTTGCCAATTCCTCGATGAATGTGTCGTCGATGACTCCTTCGCCGAAGAAGTGGTCGCACAGACGCCACGCAATGCGCTGCGCGGTGGCGGGATGTTCGAGAACCGTCTGCAAAACGTCATCACCCGCGAAGTTACCGTTCTTCCCAAGAAAAGTCTTCTCGCCATCGTCGTGATACTCTTCAACGAAGCTAAGCTGGCCCTTCTTCGTCGTCCAGCCAGCCAACGCCCGCGAGGCCTCTTTCACGTCGTCTTCCGTGTAGTTGCCGACGCCCAGGCTGAACAGTTCCATCAGCTCGCGAGCGAGATTCTCGTTGGGATGCTGCTTGCGATTGGAATCGGCATCGAGCCAGATCAGGATCGCCGGATCTTTGACCACACGAGTCAGAATCTCACCGAATGGTTTGCGAGCACACTCGCGCAAGATCTCATTCTGTCGCCGCATCACTTGGACATCGGCGACCTTCAGGTTGCTGGTGGCGAAGTGGTTATGCCACATCAAAGTGAGTCGCTCCGTCAGCGGATCGGGCGCGAAGATCATCCGGTACAACCACCACGCCTTCAATCGATTCGAGTTGCTCGCCGCCACTGCCGCATCGCCGATCACTTGCGACATGGCCTCGAAGTCCGTGGGTACGCCTGTCGAATACGCCTTTCCAACGAGCAACCGATCGATCGCGGCGTCTGGACCATCCTTCAAGTCACGTTGGATTTCATCCCACGTCGCAGCGAACCCAGCGCGGCGATGCAGATGAACCACGCGCCGCACGTTCCAAGGAGTTTGTTCGCTCGGCTGATAGGCTGTCCACGCTGATCCAGTCATGGCGATCGTCTTAACTCATCTCAGTTTCCGAATCTTCAAATCGTTGTATTCGCGGACCTTGCCACTTTCGGCCGTCCGCTCTTCTCGCTTCAGAATTGCGCGGAAGTAGCTGTCCCCTTCCTGGAAATCCACGACGAAACGCTCACCTGGCACGAGATTGTCGATGCGAAAGCGACCTTCCGCGTCCGTCGTGTGTGATGCGGTCTTGAGATCCGAAAAGCGATACAACTCACGCGCGATATTGTTCGAAAAGTTGACGTCGACTTTCACATTGCTTAACGGAGCACCGTCATCGACGGCGCGACCCGAAATCGATCCGGCAGGAGCGAGCTTGACGACGACTGGTGACGTCTCGTCTCCTTTCAACGTCACCGAACCCGCCAGCTTCCGATCAGGATGTAGAAGCATCAGCGTCCTTGGACGGTCTTCGCCCAGTCCATAGACTGTGGAGCGGCTCTCCGTCAGGCGGAATGTGTGTGGCCAATGCTCCGTCACACCGGCGGCAAAAACGCCTTTGATTGGTTTGCCGTTGTCATCGTGGATTTCGATCTCCACCTTCTTGCCGCGGTCGAGAACCAGATCGACATGGGCTGCTTCACCATCGGGTTTGAGATTGACGTACCTGACCGCGTTCTGTATTCCCAACACCTCGATACTACCATCGGCCTTGGTGAAGTAACGGTCATTGCCATCGACAGTCAAAGGAACATGCTTCTCATCCTCGGCACTGAAGCTGGCCTGGCGGAACGGCGTGACATCGTGGTCGCCCATCTTTTCATGATAGTGGACCTGGGCCATCACGACGCTAGGGCCCGGAATCGTAACGATGCGGAATGTCCCGTCAGCCTTCGCGCTCGATTGCTGCTGATTGCGTTTGTACACGTCGTACAGAGGGTCATCGAAGTACTTGTTGCCTGGCAACGGAACAACTCGAATCCCCGCCGGAACACCTTTGCCAGTTGCTGGATCGGTCACACGGCCGGTGATCAATGCGCCCTCGACCAGTTCCACGTCGATCTTCACCGTGCGTTGGCCAGCAGGCAGTGACGTGGAAACGGTTCGCTGGAGTAACGCTTTGTCCCCCTCTGGCGGCCTTACGATGACGAAGTGCGGACTCTGATGTCCGACCCCTTCAATAGCATACGCGCCGCGCTCATCTGTAACGTCGGACGCACCCATGCCATAACCTAAGACGGTGGCGACGACCGCACCAGCGACAGGCTCGCGATCTTTCCCCACATAGATGACGCCTTCGATGGTGCGGCCGGCCTCGACCACATGGTCGAACTTCGGCCCGACGAGCCAGGGCACCATGCCTGGTCGTCGGATCTCAGCCGGCAGTCGAAGTTGTGCAGCATCGTTGTACGGCTTGGTGTCCAGACCTGGACGATTGACGACCCACACTCTTGTACTAGCAATTTGGGCATGCCTCATTTCGACAAGAGCGATTCGCTCCAAGCCGACACCGCGAATCTCAAACTCGCCATTCTTGTCCGACTTCGTGCCCAAGAAGGAGCTAAACTGAGCATGGACCAAATCAGCACGCATCGGTGCGATGTTCCAGTCGTTTTTCCAAGCCTCAAGAAACCCATCGAGCGAACCGCTCGGCTCCTGCAGCAAACCCATCACATCAATCCTCGCATCAGCGACAGGTCGGCCTTCGGTGTCGACGACCCGCCCGCGGATCGGTTCGTCCTTGGTCAATCGCAACGTCACATCTTCCGCGTCTTCGCCCGGCGAGAGATTCTGCCAGGCAGCGCCGAACCCCTTCGCGTAGGCGATCACAGGAATCGTTTTGATTCCGCTGGGAAAGCCCGCAAAGGCCGTGCGAACATCGAAGCATCCCTCTTGGTCTGTCCGTCCCTTCTGTTTGAGGCTAACATCGTCTGTGCTTCGCGGCGGATAGCGTAGCATCTGCGGCACCGAGATTGTTGCGCCCGCGACTGGCCTGCCATTGGGATCCAGGACCCGACCTTGGATCGTTCGAACTGGTTGAGCTCTTGCGTTTGCGGCTGACTTGGCAGCGGCTATGATCCCGTCTTGCGCGACCTTTGTCGCTTCTGTTGCTGTTGGTGTTTCTGATGCGTCACGTCTGGCAAGCGTCTTGGCGGCTGGGGAAGCCGAGGTGGCAGATTGTTCACCCAATCCGATAACCGACATGCCAAGCACCAGGACGCACGCGGCCGCTAAGAGCGTTCGCGCGAGTTGCTTTCCGACGGGCACGTGTGAGCGGGCTCGGTCGAGCAGTGCGACAATTCGTTGCTCCAGCTTCGTCGACCGTGCCATGGCAACACCGACCGAAAAACGAGCGGGCCGGTACGCGCGGGCGATCTGCAGAAGCTGGCTTGCGTAGTCGGTCGGCCGCTCGCCGCTCGCCACCACGCAGTCGTCACACGCCAACTCGCGTTCGACACGCAATCTCCATAGCGCATACCAGGCGAGTGGGTTGAACCAGTACAAGGCGCACGCCAGCCGCGCGATCGACTGAAACAATACATCGAGCCGCTTCACATGAGCGAACTCGTGCAACAAGACAAACCGTCGTCTCTCGTCGCTCCAGTCATTCGACTCGCTCGGCAAAAGCACAATAGGACGCACCACTCCCCATGTCATTGGCACCACCGATTCGCGGGCCTCCAATAAAGTCACCCGACGCGTAAGCAGCAATTTTGCCGCAAGCTGGTCGGCCAATCGGGTCCACTTCGACGCCCGAATATGCTTCGATCGCCGCAGCATCCACAGATTGGCAGCCAACCCAAAGGCAAACGGAATTAAGACGATAATCAGACCAACGAGCCATGCGCCGATGAACCAGCCTTGCGCGGAGCTGGGTTTCTGCCGTGTGGGAAGTGCCTCCTCGCTCAGTTGCGTCGTGAGATCGCTTGGAGGATCCGGGACGAGATGTCCAGTAAGGCTTCCGTTGGCAAAGGCAGACATTGAGTCCGATTCAGCGAGTTCATTCCGCTCAAGCACGCGTGGACCTGTGACCGGCCGTTGCTCACCGCGAGGTTCATTGATCGAAAGATGTGCATTCGGCTGATGATCTTCTTGCACCGTC